>CAZWFP010000021.1:0-29496 GCA_964633175.1 uncultured Planctomycetaceae bacterium
CTAATTCTAAATTTATAAGTGGGACTTCCTCTTTAAACTCAGCATTTACAGGCGTGTTGTTTATTTGTATAAGAATATCACCACTTCTTATACCTGATGTATGTGCAGGAGAGTTTTTTACTACGTCTCTTATGAAGACGCCGTTTGAAGACCAGTTTAGAAGTTTTTTCCTTTGCTCATCAAGCTCGGTCAATTTCACACCAGTCCACGACCAGTTTCCTCTGCCAAATTTCTTTAACCGTTCAACGGTCTCTTTTACTATGGGCAAAGCAATGGCTACACTTAAACCGAGTCCCCGTGAGTTTATACCTACTAATTCACCATCTTTATTAACCAATGGTCCGCCACTATTGCCAGGATATATTGGGGCTGTGTGAAACGTGAAGATGGTAAAGGGGTCAATTTTTTCCATTTCACTTCTCCATTCCTGACCCCAACTACCTACGTCAGGAAAAAAAGTTCTATTAACGCCTGCAATAAATCCATAAGTTACCATTCTTGACATTCCCACAGGACTTCCAAATGCTGATACAAACTGTCCTTCTTTTATGACTGATTCATCTGCAAAAGGTATAGGACAAAAACTCAAATTTACGTCGTGTAAATCTACTTTTAAGAGGGCTAAATCCGTGTATGGGTCATCACCTATAACATAGGCATCTACTTCTTTTCTGTTGAATAATTTTACCCTTACTTTTCTGTTCACTGCATTACCTGCTACATGATAGTTTGTTAGCGCATAACCCTCTTTTGATATTAGAACACCACTTCCTGCACTTTCTATCTTTTCTTTCTTGCCTTGATTATAATATTCTTTGACGACGCTAACGTGTATTACTGCTGGATAAACCTTTTGGGCTAGGTTGGAAGTGAATTTTTCTACTTCTGATATAGATGCCTTCTGGCTACACCCGAAAATCATACTAACCCATAATAGCACTGCAACCGTTCTCATCTTCTACTCCTTAATACGAATATATGTCAACTTTCATTTGACTTCTTGAGGTGTTGATTCTTTACTGATATATTTTTTTACTTTTGTTTTAGCAGGTAATAAAACGATGTTTTTCAACTTATATCCTTTTGTTACCACTTCTACTATTTTATTGTCTTCTTCCTGACTGTCCGTTTCTATAATTTCAACCGCTTCTGCTATGGTGGGGTCAAAAATTTCATTGGCAGGATTTATTTCTTGTAGCCCTTCTTCACTAAGTATTTTTTTAAATTCATAAGTTATTAATTCTAAACCTTCCTGCATTGATTTTATATTGTCGGTAGTTTTGCAATGTTGTATCGCCGTATCTAACATTTGCAAATAATAAATAATTTTTTTAAAAAAATCTACTAATGCATATTCTTTTATTTCTTCCATTTGTTTTTTAGCTATTTTTATATAATTTAAATAATCCGCTCTTGTCCTTTGCAAAAGATCAATGGTTTCCCCTAATTCCTGTTCTTTTGATTTTAACTGTTCGTATTCTTCAATAGATATGATTTTTATTTCTTTATGAATTTCTGTAAAGACATTATTTTTTTCAATTTTTTGCTCTTGGGCTTTTTCACCCCCACTTATTTGTTGATTATTATCCATAGATTTCATTTAGTCAACCAGTCCCTTAATTTTTTAAATATGGATTCGGGTTTGCCAGATTTTTCTATATGTATTTTGTCCAACTCTTTTAGTATTTCCTCTTCTCTATCTGTCAATTTATCTGGAACGTATATAGATGTTTCTACAAGTAAACTTCCTCTCCTGTTAGGATTTTTAAAGTTAGGTAATCCTAAGGAATTCAGTCGCAAAATTGTGCCTGATTTAGTTCCTTTGGGTATTTTTAATGTTGCAGTTCCTTCAAGCGTTTTAACTTTTACTTCACCCCCAAGACAGGCAGTTGAATATGGTATTTCTATATGGCATCTTAAATCATCGCCATCCCTTGCAAAATATTCGTCTTCCCTTAAGGTTACTATTACATATAAATCACCGTTAGGACCACCATTTTCACCCGGCTCGCCTTCTCCAGGAACTCTTAAGGTGATCCCATCTTCTATGCCTTTAGGTATTTTGACTTTTATGTTTTTCTTTATATACGTATAACCGCTACCATTACATTGATTACAAGGAGACGTTATAACTTCTCCTTCACCATAGCAGGTTGAACAAGTAGTTCTAACGATAAAGAGCCCCCCTCTATTAATAATCTGTCCATATCCTTTACAGGTAGGACATTTTTTCTTTAATTCACCTCTTTTTTGTCCTGTGCCGGAGCAGGTTGAACAAGTCTCTTTTCTTCTTAAATGTATTGTTTTTTCAGTTCCTGTGAGCACTTCTTGTAAGGTAATGGAAATATTGGCTCTTAAGGACGTTCCTTTTTTTGCTCTTTTTTGGCTTGTTTTAGTATGTGTGGCACCAAAAAAATCTTCAAAGAAACTTGAAAAAATAGAATCATTAAACACATCGCTAAAAGCGCCGAATATATCTTCTACGTTTGCATCCTGGAAATTTCTGTATGCAGTCCCTTCTAACCCTGCGTGTCCAGCCTGGTCATATCTTGCTCTTTTCTCAGGGTCAGATAGAACATCGTATGCTTCTGCTATTTCTTTGAACTTTTTTTCTGCCTCTTTATCACCCTGATTTCTATCTGGATGATACTTAAATGCTAATTCTCTATATGCCTTCCTAATTTCCTCAGCGCTAGCATCTCTTTTTACGCCGAGTATCTCATAATAATCTTTCCCATTCATAGTATTAAATCAGTGATATTATAAATCATTAAAATTGTAGATAATTCTGGATTTACCATTAAGTATTTACAACTTGGCTATTTAAAATTTTCATCCCCAACCGCTATTAACTACTTACCATTAAAATCATGGAAATTTCTATCTATATCTTCTATTCTATTTACAGTTAATGATAAATTTTTAACTTCGGAATTTTCTTTTTGAAATCTCACCTTTAACAATTTATTCTTGAAGAAACAGCGTGCAGCAACTCTGTTGAAACATCCTCCACCTAATATTTTCAAAACCTGCCTTTCCATTTTACATTCCTCAAATGATTCTTCATCACAGATGCTTTTTGTTAATTCTAATAACCTTTTATCTTTTTTTCTTACTTGACAACATATAGCACTCTGGGCAGGAGCCGTCAACATTATATCATAATCTAATTTCCTAAAGGAAACTGAATTTAATATGGGGATAGAAGCCCCTGATATAATTATAGCGTCATATTCTCCATTTTTTACTTTCTCACATCTTGTATCAATATTACCCCTGATATGTTTATAAACAAACGCTTTACCTTTAGCACAATACTCAAGTTGAAATATCCTCCTCTGACTGCTTGTTCCTATTATAGATTTATCATCCAATTCCCATAATCCTTTATTATTTTTACTTATGATAATGTCGAAAACGTTCTCCCGCTTTAATACCCCTGCTATTTTCAACTCAGGATTACAGTTTAATGGCAGGTCCTTAAAACTATGGATTGCTATATCAATATTGCCCTTTATAAGTTCTTCTTCCAATGCCTTTGTAAAAATACCCACCGATTGGAAATCAATTATGTTTCTCTTATCAACATCTCCCTCTGTTTTTACTATCTTTATCTCAATAACAATATCTTCAAATATCTCTCGCACTTTGTTTATAAACCTCTGAGTATTATAAAGGGCTAATTTACTCCCCCTTGTTCCAACAACAATTTGCATTTGATTAGGCACTCCTTGAAATTTTTTAATATATTATGTGAGAGTTTGTTGATTACCGCCGAATCAAGTTCTACCGTCGCATTATTTAAACCTTTAGAAATTTCTGATTTTATCTTTTCCTTAATGTCAAACCAATCTATATTTTCATTATCTAATAAAATTTTACCCCACACTTCATTAATATCTTCACATATACTCTCCTTTAATGCGTTAAATTCATTTTCCTTATCCTTAAAAAGCGCCTTATGAAAATTATAGATGTCATCCAATGTAAATAAAAATATGTGCTCCAAATCAGTAACATCCGCAGCGATGTTTCTTGGCAACCCTAAATCAAAAAGTACTATCCTATCTTTTTTCAGGACGCTGAAACATTCCTTATCTATAAGAAATCTATCTGAAGTTGTTGCTGAAATTATTATGTCAAAATTAGTCAGATTGTTCAATTGCACACATTTATTTATCTTTTTATTTATATCAACCATAAGATTATTTATTCTCTCTTCACTTTGAGAAAAAACAGATACTGACTTTACTTTATTGTATATTTTATTAATCACATTCTTGGCGATAAAACCGGTTCCAATGATAAGCACATTTCTTTCTGAAAGATTTGAAAAAACCTTATAGATAATTTTGACAAGGTAATCAGTTAACGAAAATCTAAACTGTGACAAGTCGTATTTGTTCTTTATCAAACGTGATAGATGTATTATATTTTGAAATATTATATGATCTGCTTTGTCTAACAAACTGTGGGCATTAGCAAGCAAGTAACTGCTTTTAATTTGTGAAGAGATTTCTTCCTCAACATTCAGCATAGAATCAAATCCTAAAATTACGAATGCCAGATGGCGAAATGCATCAAAATCACGCAAAAAGTAAAAATCATTAATAACCTTTTGTGCATCCTTTTTAAACTCTGTTAAAATCGGACTAATACACTGCCTGATATAATCCTTGCCTGTCCAATAAAACTCTAATCTATTGCAGGTAGAAACAATGACAACATTGTGAGTTCCCTGTTTCATCAACCTATGATAAAATGACTTTAAATCCTCTCCTTGTAAACATATTTTCTCTAATTTTTCTAAACCTGCAATTCTAAAGTTCGTTCCCCAGCAATAAAAATTCACGAAACGTTTAAGTATGCTTACCTATACCAAAAGCAATGTGACTAATGTATGATATTACTATGATGATATTAGAGATTAGAGTAACGTTAAAATATGATAACCACTTTTTTTCGTACATTTTAAAAATATAGGTGAAAACGAGCAATGTAAAGGACAAGATACTGCCAATTGGTAAAGGGTCAATAAAGAATTGGAACTCTGATTTTTCTATAATTTTATACACACCTACAAATAAACCCAAACCAAATACTAACATTGTTATGATCAAACAGATGAATCCAACGGTACTTATCTTTTCTACAGATTCTGGCATAGAAATTATATTACCCCATACTTTATTTTTGAGAGAAATATAAAAATATTTCTCCAAGAAGAAACATATCAAAGATAATAAATTAAAAATAATTCCAGCGGTAAATAGTGTTATATGAATATACGTTAAAATAGTATACTTTGATGTTTCATGCGGGATGGCGTTTAATGACTTTACAAATCCTACTGTATAAATTATAAGGAATATAGGTGAAAGAATGGAAAACAACGGCTTAATCTTAAATGCTACACTAAAAATGAAAGAAAGAATAAGGCCTATAAAAGTTAAATTCAACAGGTTTAATCCTAAACTTGTCAATATACACAGATGCTTATATATAGAAAATTTTAATATGAACAACGTTATAGATAGTATTGACGATATCTCTAATAAAACAAGCACCGGTGGAGGTAAAAATTGTTTTTTAGTAGCAAAATCGTAAAGTGATATAACAGCAACAATAAACAGCATAAATGCGCTAAGCGCAAAATAGTGCTCTAATTTCATAACGTTTATCTCTCTTCAATATTATAACGTTGTAAATTTTGAATTTTTTATGTTTTTAACAGATATTTAGATAGTTTAAGTTTTTATTTTATTACGAGTTTAGCAAGTTAACTTTCCCATTAAACCTTCTATTTATTTTTAAGATAACTTTCTTTTTCTTTAGAGGATATTTTAGGAACTTTTTTCTTTGAAGAAAGTTTTATATTTTCTCCTTCAACGCTAACTCTTACTACACAGGGAGGGAGAATTTTACCTGCTATTATAGCATCCGTAAAAGGTGCTTCAAAATATTTTTCCATAGTGCGTTTCAATTCTCTTGCACCCCACTCTACACTATAACCCTTCCCCGTTAAAAACTCCAGAGCTTTCTTTGAAACTTTTATGTCAAAACCAGATTTTAAACTTATATCCCTGAATTCGCTGAGAAACTTTGACATTATCTTCTGACATATTTCATAACTTAGGAAATTAAACAGAACAATTTCCGTTATCCTATTCAAAAATTCTGGCTTAAAATGATTTTTCAAAACGTCTAATACAATGGTATAGAGCTGAGTTCTGCTTAAATTCTGATTCTGTGTCCAATTGAAACCAATTTTTGTTTTTTCCTTTTCTATTTCTCTGGCACCTAAATTGCTTGTCATTATGATTACTGATTTATCAAATAAAACTTTTTCACCTGCGCTATCTGTTATAAAACCCTCATCCATCATTTGTAAAAGCAAATCGTACACTTTAAGGTCAGCCTTTTCAATCTCATCAAACAGCACTACGCCTTTTTTCTTTTTCTTCATCTGATTGGTCAATACACCGCCCTCTTGATAACCTATATATCCTGGAGGAGCGCCAATCAACTTTGCATACTCATGAGGCAATGAATATTCAGAGCAATCAATCCTTATAAGATAATCTAAAGAACCGAAAATAGTTTTGGCTATAACCTTCGCCATCTCCGTTTTACCGGTACCTGTTTGTCCAACAAACATAAATGAACCTATTGGTTTTTCCGGTTGCTTCAAACCTACAAATGCTCTTTTTATAGCCCTTGCTATTATAGCTATTGCCTCATCCTGCCCTATAATCTGTTTTTGCATCTCTTCCGCCATATTCAATATATTTTTCAGATTAAATTCTGCAAAGGTCTCTTTAGCTTTTTGAAGTAAGTAGAACTCGCTTTTCTCATCCTGCGCAGGTATAGAAACCTGTGATATTTCAAGTTGTGGATTAGCCTCTATACAAATCCTATATAATTCATCATCATAATCTATATCTTTACGAATGTTCCTCTTCTTCTCAAGTTTAGGTAGTATATAATCATTATAGTTAACCAGACAGGAATTTATAACAAGTTGAATGTAGCTTTTTTTATCCGTTACTTTAGCAGAGCGTAAAATTTCGTTTATTTCCTCTGTCGTAAATATCCTGACTTTTATAAATTCATCAAGGACAGTGCAGTATCTAAGAACTATTTTTCCTTCTATTTTTGTACCCATATTTATATTATCGTTTTCTATAATATTTTACTCACAAAATTTATATATACAGAAAATCTTATAATTTCTTCGACCTTAATAATACCATGGGAAAAAGAAATGAAGTGTATATAGAAAATAAAAAGATATGGCATGACTACGAGATTTTAGAAACGATTGAATCGGGCATAGAATTAAAAGGAAGTGAGGTAAAATCAATAAGAAGTGGCAATGTTTCCATTGTAGACAGTTTTGTAGTAATAAGAAATATGGAAGCATACGTAAAGAATATGCACATCAGTCCATTTCAGGATTCGCCATTAGGCAGGTTTGAACCAACAAGAACGAGAAAATTATTACTACATAAATACGAAATAAAAAGATTGTTTGGTAAATTACAAAAAGGTGGATTAACGATAAAAATTACAAAACTTTATTTCAAAAATGGTTTTGCAAAACTTCAATTAGCCCTTGTAAAAGCAAAAAAGATTTACGACAAAAGGCAAAAAATCAAAGAAAAAGACATTGAAAGGAAAATCTCTCGTTTACGCAAATATAGAATAAGATGAGTATCTAAGAACTTTCTAAATACTCAATGATGAAATATGAATGAAAGAAAAAGTCAAAAGTTTCAAAGAAATCCAACCCGCTAAACTCATAATAAAATAATAAACAATAAATGATAAATACTGAATAAAGGGGAATGCGGGAGTGTGGCAATTTCTATTGAATTACTACACAAATTAAAATAAAAGACGCTATAATGAGGAGAGAATGACAAAATAAATTTAAGGAGGATAAAATGAGCGTTAATAATATAAATTTAGATAACATAAAAAAGTTCAAAGAATCTGTCAAAAAGAACCCATCTGAAGCAGAAAAATCAAAAAAAGTTATTGGAGAATGGAGGTTTGAGGAAGGGAACCCACAATTTAGTTCTGTTTTAGAGTATAAAAACGGGACACAACAAATATATGCCGATGCGCCTTTATTTTCAGGGGGAAATGGATTAGCACCGGACCCTCTTCAATACTGCCTTTTCGGTCTTTGCGCATGTTTTGCAGGAACTTTTACTGCAATTGCAACAGAAAATAATATAAAACTTACAAAATTAAAAGTTAGTGTAGAAAATAAAATCGACCTGTCAAAAGCAGTTGGTCTTTCTAATAATCCAATAGTTAAAGAAGTAATTTTGTCAATTGAAGTATCTTCTAATACTACAAAAGAAAAACTACAGGAGATTGTATCTCTTGCAAAAGAAAGATGTCCTGGGGTATACTGCTTAACTAATCCAATCCCCTTAAAAACTGAAGTAATAACAAATTGATTGACATTGGAAGAAAATTGAAAAGTTGGTTTATCTAATACTATCTAATAAATATTTAGCCAAATAAGGGTATAACACTCCTTGCTTTAGAGAGAGTTGCCATAAATATTCAGGAACCCACTTATTAAAATGCTCGACTATGAATGTTTCTATAACTTTATTAACATCACAAGAAGATTGTTCACTATGTTCAGCATATGGGTGAATAGCAAAATAAACTGCCAGTTCAAATCCTATATGGTCCGGCGGTTCAGAAAAATCTGACAATGGAAAAATTTGTAAGGCATTATAGATATCTGTGATTTCTTCTGTGGTCCTTGAATATAGACGAGGAGCACAAAAAGGCTCATCTGGAAATTTTTTCAATACCCAGTATGACTCATAAGGCGGTAAATAATCTTTTCCCGGGACTCTGAAAAATTTAGTGAACTCTTTTTGAATCAGTTCACGGTTAAGAGATTGAAAATCAATTGGAACCACCGTTGAAATTGCAAGGACTGTTTCAATAGTTGGTGATTGCAGGAATGTAAGAGGAATTACCTCTTTTAATAGGAGCATTTTATCATCAATTCCTATCTGGTTATAAACTATCTGACTATTTGGCACTGTGATTAAGATTGGATTTTTTCTATCCTAACTATTACATGTTTATTAAGCGCCTGTCCTGAAATAGGCGAGTAATGTCCTGGTTTATTTAAAGCACTTGCACCAGCAAATCCTCCGACGGCTTTGGCTGCTTTGCCTAATCCTAATCTTCCAAAGCCATGCAAAGCTCCTATTACCTCTGGGTGAATCCGCTTTGTTATAAATACTTTTCCTTTCGCTCTACCATATGGTGAAACCACCATAATTTCTTCACCATCACTAACTCCATATTTGGTGGCAGTTTCAGGATGGATGTAAATAGGATTAGTAGGTTTTAATTCAAGCAGCCATCTATTATTCTGGGTTCTTGAATGGGTATGATATGCTTCCTTCCAATTTATACAAATAAGTGGATAATCACCATTTGTTGAGGGGTCCAATTCTTTATAAGTAGCGGGTATCGGCTCTAATGCCTTGCCTAATGCATCCTTTTTACTTTCTGCCCACTCAGAATAAAATTCTACCTTTCTCGTTTTTGTTTCAAACCCTCTATATGCAACTCCGTTTATCATTATACCTATTGCTTTCTTCGCTTTCTTTTCATCTTTTTCATTAGGGTCAATCTCATACACAATGTCATTTTCTATTTTTATTTCAAGACGTGGTTTTGATGGTTTTGTTATATCAATTCTTTTTTCATATTTTAAGTATTCCCATTTATTAGCAGGTGCAACCCAGACTGCGCCTGGCATTTTTTTTAATTCCTCTAAAGAAATTTTTGGCTCTCCTTCTAAAAGTTCTTTGGATAAATATTCTTCATACCACGTTGTTCTATCTGTAATCTTTTGTCCAGAAATTCTGCCTGTCCAGAAAAAGTCATTTCCGTCGGTTTCTTTTAAGTGTAACCTCCTACCCAGTTCTATAACTGTTTCGTATTCAGGTAATTGTTTGAAAATTGGTTTTATAACAGGTTGCCTTAACCCCACTGCTGGCCAAAAAATCCAATGGGTATTTAAATCATACCTTTCCAAATAACATGTGCCAGGAAGAACAATGTCCGCAAACATAGCAGTTTCGCTCATTAATATATCTATAACAAAAATCTTCTCCAATTTAGAAGCAACTTTTGGAAATAAAGACATGCCATTTGCTAGTGCTATTGCTGGATTTTGAAACATACACATCATAACTTTAATGTCATAAGGTCCTTTTCCATCTGCTATATCTGTAAATATTTTACCATATACTCCGGACTTGTGATAAAATGGGAATTTTTCCGGTTCTACGAACAATTTTTGCTCTGGCTTTGGCGCTTTGACCTCAATATGTTTATTTCCCTTATTCATAGGAATACACAATCCCCCTGGTTTATCAACACAGCCAATCAAGGCGTTCAACAAAAAGACAGCGCAAGCTGCATACTCGCCATTTGAATAATGAAATCCGCTCCATGCATCAACAGTTGCTGGCTTGGTTGTTGCAAGTTCCACTGCAACTTCGCTAATTGTTTTAGCAGGTATAGAAGTAATTTTTTGTGCCCACTCAGGTGTTTTATCTTTTACATAATCTGCATACCGATCAAAACCTGTTGCCCACTTTTCAATAAATTCTTTATCGTGTAAATTTTCTCTAATTATCACATGAGCAATTGCTAATGCAAGCGCACCATCTGTTCCGGCTTTTATTTGTAAATATCTATGCGCCTTCATAGCAGTAACAGACATTACAGGGTCAACAACAGTAAGTTTAGCACCTCTTTCAATTGCTTCATTTATCATCCGCGGTAGGTAAATCCATTTCATTGCTTCTAATGGATTCCACCCCCATAGCATAATATACCTTGTGTTATAAAAATCATTTAGAGGTCTATCATGTCCTAAAACCCATTTAGCAGATGCTTTTCTGGCGACATCGCACAAATTTGAATGCATATAATAATTAGGTGTTCCGTATAATTTGCAAAAATCGCTCTGAATGTGTGTAAAAGAATGGTCTTCTGAAATCCACAGCAATTTATGCGCCTCACCTTGATCTTTTAACTTCCTAAGATAATCTGCTATTTCATTCAATGCTTCTTCGAATGAAATTTCTATCCACCCGGGGTCAACGTCAAAACCCTTTTTAGGATTTGTTCTTTTTAATGGTTTTTTTATTCTATCCACATCATACAATGTCATTATACCGGCATTTCCTTTTGCGCAAATAGATGCTACACCGACCTTACCTACATTTTTATAATAATCTTCCGGATGAGAGGTAAAATTATTGGGATTATATGGATTAGGTTCTATTTTTCTTACAATACCATTTATTACATGAACCATAATACCACTCTGTCCCCCGCACATATTGCAACACGATGGTATCCACTCCCCTTCTTTTCTCACATCCTTTTTTTCAATCGCATCCTGAGAAAAAATCTTATTAGAAAACGATAAGAATGGAACAGCAGCAACAGTGGTTTTACCAATCCCTGTAAGAAACCTTCTCCTTATAATATCTATTTTTTCATTCATAGTGTTTCTCCTTTAACCTTCAACTTTGCCCATATTTTTTGTTAGTCCATTTCCTACATCTAATTTCAAAAAGCGAATGCCGTAGTAAAAGATTAACGTTCCCAATGAAAGAAGACCAACGGTTACAATTATTTCTAATAAGGATGGAAAGTAATAATCTTGTAACCGTATATTATTATAAGCTCTCGTATAGCTTGAAAATGGGGCAACGGCAAGAGCAGGTATAACTATATTTAATCTTACACCGATAACACCGAAAAATATTAAAAGTCCTGCCAAACCCAACCACGAGCACGAATTATTTAACTTACCGATGCCAACTATTATAATAGGCACAATAAACCCTAACGTTATTTGAATCACCCAAAATACCCACCAAAAAGGTCCGGTTGTTATGAGTTTATAAGTATGGATATGGTCAGGTATCCCTCCATACAATCCGACCAAAAACTCTGACAGAAGTAGTAAAAAGTCAAATGATAATATTCCGACTGTCAATTTTGCGAGGGACTGTAAAAGGGAGTTTTCTTCTACATCGCATTTTGAAGAAATACACATTATAGAACGTGCAAAAAGCAAAAGCGCTCCACCTGATGCGAGAGCGGACACCAAAAATATGATAGGGAATAAAGCGGTATACCAATATGGTCTTGCTTTTACGACAGCGAAAATTGCGCCTGTGCCTCCATGAACTCCTATCGCTACAGGAATTCCAATTATTCCCAATATCTTAAGTAAATTTGAATGTGTTTTCTTTAGTTTGGACACAATAGTAAGTTCTACTAACAATATTATCATATAAAGAACATAGAACAATATCTCCCATGCGAGGACAGAACGGTGCTGGAAATAAATAATAGGATTTATGAAACGACTCATTCTGCCGAGGTCAATCCATATAAACACTATACCTAACATAAGGCAGATAAGTGCCTGCCAAAGAGATAAAGGTCCTAAGGGTTTGAACTTTTTAACGCCAAAAACATAAATTAGGGTGGAGAGCAAAAACGAACCGGCAGACAATCCTATAAAGTAAATATACATTGCTACCCAAACGCCCCACGGAACCGTATTGCCCAAATTTGTCAAGCGTAGCCCACTTCCAAACCTCACAATAAGCCCTGCAATACCTAAAATAACAAATATCCATGCTACGCCTAAGACAATGCTCCTGAATAAAACATTACCCTTGTTGTAAAATAACGCTTCTTCTGACTTATCCATTTTACACCTCCTTATAACAAGTAATAAACATTGGGTTCATTTCCTAACTCTTCCTTTAATCTAATAGCGGCGCGCCCTTTCAATAATTCATTTAAATGATCTTGCGGGTCATTAAGGTCCCCAAAATAAAGAGCTTTACCCACACATGTTTTAACACACGCAGGTAAGTCAGTATATTCACCCCTTTCATTTTGGAGATGAATACAAAAAGTGCACTTTCGAACAACACCTTTCGTTGCTCCCTTTGCTGGTAAGCCCTTTTTATATTCCACTGAAGAAAGGTTATATGAATTTGGAACCTCATCAGTGATTTGGTATTCATCACCGTAATCCAAAAACCTTGAACCATACGGACAAGCAGTAATGCAATATCGACAACCTATACATCTATCGTAATCAACTGCAACAATGCCGTCTTCAATTCTTTTATAAGTAGCACCTGTCGGACAGACGGGGACGCAGGAAGGTTTCTCGCAGTGAAAACAGGGTTTAGAAAAAAATGTAAGTTGACCTGTCTGGTGGTTTTCTTCTTCTAAAACGACTGTATAAGAAACCCCTGGTGGCGTTGAGTTCTCAGCTTTACATGCAATAGTGCAGGCCTTGCAGTTTATACATTTTCTTGTATCTATGACCATTCCATACCTTCTTTTTTTTCCATCCCAACTCTTTGAAGGTTCACGAGTAGTATAACCGCAAGAAGGCAGTGAAGAGATTGCAGCAGTTGTAGCACCTAAGCGCAGAATCTGCTTTAAAAATTCCCTTCTTTTCAGATTATTTTTTTCTGCGATTGCATCCATTGAAAATTTCCCTCCTAAAACTTCAATTCAACATCAAGACGAAGCAATGAGGAATCTTTATCACCAGCCGTTTTTGCCGCACTTTTGTATTGCACCCTTTCAAAATTTACCAATGCTCTTATATTATCCGTAAATTTCCACTCAGGACCAAAAATAAATCTCCAGTGGCTATCTTTGGTTAATCTCCCAGAAGGGTCTAAGAAATCATATCTTGCCACTAAAGATAATTTTTCCAATCCCAAATCTTTAAAATTAAAGACGAGGTATCCTGTGTAGCCGGTTGCAACTTGTTCCTGCGTTCCATCTGTAATAGTTGTCAGGACTTTTTGTTTACCTTCCATTTTATCCGCGGGGTCTTTTGCCCAAAAATAATGTGCGCCAACATTTATAGGACCATACTCATAAGTCACACCCGAGAGCAAACGCAATCTATTTTGCCCTATATCGTAATTTCCAATTTCCCATGCACCGTGAATTCCTAAATTTTTCAATGCCCCATCACTGAACGGATTAAAAGTTATCCTACCATCAAAACTTTTATACTTATTTGCTTCAGGAGTTGTCCACCCTTCACTATTAACTAATGCAAGGTGATATTCCAGCAATTTATCAAATAAACTTCCTTTAACACCAATACCTAAATCCGTCGATGTTATATATCCTTCTCTATCAACAAATATAGTTCCCTGATACCTTCTACCATATTTTCCTTCCCAGAAACTTACCCAGGGCAAATCTGCTTGACCAAAAATGATTTCCATATCTTTAAATCCTGCGTAAGCGATGTAGCCATGTTTTAATAAAACCTTGAAATCCTTTTTATCCGTGTCTGCTGAATCCGCATTTCTCACACCTGCATCCAAGGTTACTCTGAATTTCCAATCATCTTTTAAATTACCCAACCAGTATAAATAAAATCGTGAAATCTCAAAAGCGTTTTTATCTTTTGCACCATCAGTTAAATCATAAGAATATCCCATATAAGAAGTTGCTTTGAACTCCATTTTTGGATATGTTTGAACTTTCTCTTCTTTCAATACCTCTTTTACGACTTCTTTTTGCAGTTGAGGAACCTCTACCTTCTTTTTCTCCAATTCTTCCACTTTTTGTTTTAACACCTTATTTTCTTCTTTCAGGGCTTTTATTTCTTCTTCAAGGTGTTTTAACCTATCCTCAACACTACTCTGCCCGAAAAGCGATATACTTGACAAAAACAGTCCGATTACTACGATAACCTTTTTTATTCTTTTCATTTCCTCCTCCTTAAATAACATACACCTTCTTTGCCTTTACTCTCCGCTCTCCCTTCTACTTTTAATATCATCTATATAAGGTATAGCAAAAGCCATACCTATTCTTATACAAATGAAAAACAGCAAAGGTTTTTGAAGTTACAAATTTAAATTTACCAATATCTACCATTCTTTTTTGCATTTTGAAACTTGATACTGTAACATTAAAAGCTGTAATATACTTTTTCATTTTTGAGAATTATAAAAAAATAATATTATTAAATCTGCAAAAGCTGTAATATACTTTTTCATTTTTGAGAATTATAAGAAAATAATATTATTAAATCTGCTAAAATCCAATGGTTTTTTCGCAATTGTGTTGGCACAAGAAAAAATCAGATTGATAAAGTGTCCCTCTACAATAATATTGCTATGCAAACTAAGAAATTCGGTGGGTTTTGAGGCATAAGAATGAAAAATTGAATAAAAAATTTCTTATGGTATAAACTGTTTTATCTCAAAAATTAAAAAACAACTTTTTTTCTCAACTTTGAGAGTATTATATGGGTATGTTCTTATTGTGTATGTTAAAATCCCCTATCTATTAATTGTTTGAGTGCATTTAACAGAATTGGAATATCTATCTGCATATTTTGCAAATACAGTGGCTGAGGATAAATTACCCAACTTTTTATAAATTTTTGACTTAGTGCAAAATATCCTTGCTAACATTTCCTTTTTATTTTGTTTTTCTTTTTTCTTTTTAGCATTTTCTAGTTCTGTGGAGGCAAACTTTTGTAATATATTAAAAATTTGTAACGCCTTATCATATTCTTTAAGTTTCAAATATACACGAGCAACGTTATAATGTAACAATGGATTATCTGCCTTAACGTATACAGCCAGTGTGTAATAATCCAATGCTTTTTGCATATGATTTTTCTCAAAAAATTTATCACCTAATTTCGTTATTAATTTATAATTTTTGCCGTTAATGTTTAAATATTTATCATATATTTCCTGAGCTTTTTCATATTGTTGTATTTCCTCATATATCTTCCCTAAAATCAGATATGGATTTGTTTCTTCATCATCATCCATATAATATGGATTTTTTTCAATAGCTTTTTTAAAGTAATCTTCTGCCTTCACATAATCAGAATCTTCAAGATATAATAATCCTAATTCTCTATACACATTAGCATAGTCAAAACCGTCCTTTAAAGCCAATTCAAACTCTTCTTTTGCCTTTTTATTATCTACGAAAAGATTTTTCTGAACAAAACCACTAACATAGTGAGCAACGCCATTATTTTTATCTTTTTCCAAAATGATTTTAACGATTCTATGAGCGCGTTTTTTATCGCTATTAAGCAGCACCACTGCATACTTTGCAAGTAAATCTAATTCATCTTTTTTTAAATCTCTTTTTGACAACGCTTCTATATTTTGTAGCAGTCCATTTAATAGCCCCATTTCAGGGGGTGATAATTGTGGAAGATATAGTTTTATTGCTGCGAACTTATTTTCTAAATACTTATCAAATTCCCCTGAAATCTCATCCACACTTTTACCCAGCCCTTGCACAAAAACCTGCTCAGCTGATAATCCTCTCTGCCAGAGTTTTAATAATTCTATAATTTTTGCAAATCCATATGTTTTATCCAAATACTCCTGTATAATGGCGCCATAGTCATAAAAAATCAAACGTTGATTAAAAATTTGTGCTTTATTAAAAATTAGGTCTTTCAGTTTTGGAAGTTGGCCTCCTTTATATAAAACATAAACTTGCAAAACATTAACATCATTCCACCTTGAATCTCCTAATGATTCTTCGTAAGTGGCTAACCCTTCTGTAAACCATCTGGGAACATTGAAATCACTCAAATACAGATGAAAACTATGTGATAACTCATGCCAAAAAACAGCCGCCCAGTTAAATGATATAGGTAAATCAAAGCGCGCTTTATGTGATAATGTTGTTAAAAAAGGACCAAAACAAGAACCCAAAACACCTAAAAGAGGGAAACCAAATGTTCTTACCGCCAAATCTTCTGAATCCGTTAAAAGTTCCAAATGTATAGGTCTTGGTAAATTTATACCGTATCTTGACGTTAATGTTGCCAACGCTTTCTCAGCAATTTCCCCTAAATAAAAAGGCATTAAAGTATCGTCAAAAACGTCTACAACTTTGGATTGTTCTACCGTCCTATGAAGTTTTATAACAAAGTTTTTTGTTTTTATAACCGCAAATTCATTTCTTATCTTTTCCAATAAGTTAAAAACGTTCGTAGCATTTTTATCAAATGGATTCATTTTTATATACTTTTTTAGTAATTCAAACGCCGTTTTCTCTCTCTTCATTCTTGAAAGATTGATGGCATAGTTTCTTAAGATTCTAATGTTACTCTTATCCAATTTATAAGCTCTTGCATAATATTTATGAGCATGAACGAATCTTGCAACTGATTCTACCTGATTACCTGCTTCCAATAGAAACTGCGCATACTTATATTTATTGGAAATTATACTATCCAGTATTTCTTTGGCTTTTTGATTATTGCCCCTCGATTTAAAGATGTTATGGAGAATACTCAAAGCCTGCAAATCACCTTTATGAAATTTTAATACTTTCCATGCATTCTCCTCCGCTCTAACCAAGTCGCCTAATGCTGAATACGCAAATGATAACAATAGATAAGAAGGATAAAAATCTGGTGCCTTTGTTGCTAATTCATTCAGTGCCGACAATAATTGTCCCGGATCCTGAGATAACAATTGCCTAAAACCCAACAATATCTTAAATAGTAATAAATCAGGACTATTTTTATTTATTCTTAATCCACGTCTTAAACATTCTCTTACAATGCCTATTTGTCCATATTCATATCCTATACTAGCGCATAAAATAGTAGCGTTGATATTAAATCTGTTTTTCAATAACATATACTCAATAAGGTCTCTTGCTCTATTTTCAGGTAGCCCTTCTCCCTCAAAATAGAGAACATATCCTAAATACTTCGTTTTACCCGTTCTCTGATATAAATTAAATAGAATGTTCGCTAATTCCTCTACTTCAAAAACATTGAGCTTCTTGTATTCCTCAGTATCTATGAATTTTGTAAATACTTTCCTCGCTTGTGGTATAAATTGTTCAAAATTAAAAGATTCAAAAAGATATGTCGCTTGTAATAACTCAAGTAGGTTCTGTATCTTGCCACTCAGGGTTAAAGAGTTTTTACGATATTCATTTAAAAGTGTCCCTGCTTTGTCAACATCTCCCCTGTTAATATGGATACGGAATAAAAGCCATATACACTCTCTATGGTTTTGATTTACTGATATAACTTCGTTACAGGTGCTCTCAGCATCTTTATACAAGTATCTGCTATAACTTGAATACGCTCTCAAAAATAATAACGTATTTTTTACATCTTGTTTCTTAGCAGTTTGTAAAATTTTAGTTATGGTATTTTCTACATCCTGGGTTTTACCTTTGTAAATATTTGACAGTATCTTCTCATATCCTTTGTGCGCATAATTATCTGCATACAAAAACACCTCAAATACGAACAACCCTAACACAAACATTACAACCTTCTTTAACATCTCTTGTTCCTCCTCAAATAACCTATTTCATTTTTTCTACTACTATAGTATACGAAGTATAAAAAAAATCGTTTGAGTTTTTGGTCAAAGAGTTTATCTTGAAAATCATAATAATATATATGAACAAGGTTAAAAACAACTTTCTATAACTTGGGTTTTCCCTTTCACTAATGACTACTTATGGATTGGCAATGTGGTAACTCATTATTTGATAATTCTTTATATTTTTATGTTAGTTAAAATGTAAAAAATTTCAGGGTATAAACAACTTAAAATTACTATTGCCACTAAAATAGAGCCTGTTATGTTAACAGTAAGTGACAAATTTTTATCAGGAATAAATTCACGAGTATAAGAGAGTTTCTCGAGGGGGAAAAATATGTTTCTAAATATTTTAAAGTAATAACCAACAGAAATTATCGTATTTAATAAGGCGATAATAACCAACCAAAGCAGACCTTTTAACTGGATAGCAGACGCAAAGATATTTAATTTTGCGATAAAACCTCCCGTTGGAGGCAAGCCGGTAAGTGATAATAAGAATATCGTCGTAAAAATTCCTTCAAAAGCAAAATATTTGCTTAATCCCGATAAATTATTAATGGATTCTCCCACAAAACTTGCAAAATATCCTAAATATAAAAATGCACCTAAATTCATCGCAATATATATAAGTATGTAAAATACTATGCTATTAACCCCAAAAAGCATTTCTTCACCTTTGATTAAAGACAAGGCGAAGGCAGCGATACCCACTAAAATATAACCGGAGTGGGCAATTGTAGAATACGCTAGAAGTCGCTTATAATTTATCTGTTTAAGTGCAAAAAGATTACCGAAAGTCATAGTTACAGCACTTATAATTGCAACGATGGTAAAAAGAAGCATTAACAACTGATTATTGGTTTTCACGCTGCTGAGAAGGCGAATTAAAACCATAAAACCAGCTGCTTTAGGAGCAGCTGAGAGAAATCCTGCGATTGCTAAAGGTGCTCCCTCATAAATATCTGGGGTCCACATATGAAATGGCACTGCCGAAATCTTATAAAACAATACGCCTAAAAATAATACCCATCCTACTGTAGCAATAGAATAATCGCTCACATTAGCAAGTTTATCAAATTCAAAGGAACCGCAGGCAGCGGCAATTAAACTTAATCCAAACAAGGCAATCCCAGAGGTAGAAGCGCCAAACAATGCATATTTTAATGCACTTTCCGAAGAACGAGATGCATTATAAAAATATCCAGATAAAGCATAAGAACATAAACTAACCAGTTCTAAACTAACCAAAAGCATTAATAAGTTATTGGATTCCACCATTAAAGATAGACCAAAAACAGTAGATATTAGCAAAAAGAAAAATTCTCCGATACTATATTTTTTCATTTCTCTCTCAACCAAACTTATTATATAACATATAGCCCCGACGATAACAAAAACGGCGAGGAAAAACAAAGATATTTTATCTACCACCAAAGCATTGTAGAATATATAATTTTTCCCGCAGTCGCCAATATACAACACCACAGAAATAAAGGTTAAACAAAATGCTGATACAGTCACGAATACCAGAGACGTTTTCTTTATCATCTCTTCTCTCATAAACGTTTCAAATAATAACACGATTAAAGCGAATGCGCCCAATATTAGATGGGGAAAATAAATCTTTAGCGATGATGATAAATCCATGTTAATTTGTCAGTTACACTTTAAAGATTTTTGCCAGAAGATGCTTGTTGACCTGAGCGTTAATTTTGGCTATTGCTTCTGTTAATGGTATATGTTTAGGGCAGGCCTTAACGCAATTTTGAGCATTTCCACAATCTCCGATACCACCTTCATTTAATAAGGTTTCCAATCTTTCGCTGGCATTTTTTTTGCCAGTAGGATGATAGTTCATTAACATAACCTGACCTATTGCAAACGCGCCTACAAATTTTGTGGAATCATTATATTGGGGACACACATCCAAACAACAACCGCAGGTCATACATCTGGAAAATATATATGCCTCCTCCTGTTCCGTTTGAGACATAATGGGTCCTGTTCCCATATAATAAGTGCCATCTATATTTATCCATGCTCTAACTTTTTTCAAGTCCTCAAACATTCTATTTCTATCAACGGCTAAATCCCTTATTATAGGAAATTTGGTCAACGGCTCTAACGTCGTTATTTCTGGTAGATTCTGCAAAAGGGTAGAACATGCTTGACGTGGGACCTTATTTATTAACATCGTACATGCTCCACATACTTCTTCAAGGCAATTTGATTCCCAAAAAACAGGCGACACTTTGAGCCCTTCCATCGTAATAGGATTTTCCCTTATATTTAAAAGAGCGGTAATAACGTTAGCCGTTTCCGGTAATGTAATTTTAAAAGAATTCCAATATGGCCTTGCAGTAGGGTTGTCCTGGCGTTTTATTTTAAATATTACAGTTCTATCAGGCATAATATATTCTATGAATATTTACGTTCAACAGGTTTTATATGTGTCATTTCAACTTTTTGGTATTCAAGTTCAATTTTACCGTTCTCATATTTTGCTTTGGTTGTTTTCAGCCAGTTCTGGTCATCTCTTTTGGGGTATTCTGGTTTATATAATGAGCCTCTACTTTCTTTTCTTTCTAAAGCGGCCACGACCACTGCCTTTGCATAGATAAGCATATCATAAAGTTGTCTAGCAAAAAGCAGCGATTGATTTGCCCAATTACCATTGTCGATGAGTTCTATATTATTAAACCGTTGCTGCAATTCATTTAACTTATCTAACGTTTTTCTAAGTTTATCCTCATAATATACAATAAGACAATTATCAGCCATATAAGTTGACATTTCTTTATAAATAGAAAAGGCATTTTCAGTTCCACGAGAATTTATAATTTTTTTTAACATTTCTTCTTGTTTTTTAACTTCGCTTTCATAAACAGTATCAGGTGGGTGAGTAATTTTTGTATTTTTCACATAATCAAGACACTTACTGCCAGCAAGTAAGCCACTATAGACGCAGGAAAGCAAAGAATTTGCACCTAAACGATTAGCACCATGGTACTGATAATCACACTCGCCAACGGCATATAGTCCAGGTAGATTTGTCATATGGTCATAATCAACCCACAAACCGCCCATTGAATAATGAACTGCAGGATAAATTAACATAGGTTCTTTTCTTGGATCTTTGCCGACGAACTTCTCATAAATTTCTAAGATACCTTCCAGTTTTTTAAGTGTTTGAGGCGGTAAGTGAGTAACGTCCAAATAAACTGCTTGCTTACCCTCTACACCCAAACCCATTTCGTTAACTACTTTATATATTGTTCTTGAAGCAACATCTCTTGGCACTAAATTACCATATTTAGGAAACATTTCTTCAAGGAAATACCATATTTTACCATCCTTATAAGTCCAGACCCTGCCACCTTCCCCTCTTGCTGCTTCCGATATTAAGCGTAATTTATCTATACCGGGTATAGCGGTTGGATGAACCTGCACAAATTCAGGATTACCTAGATAAGCCCCCTGTTGAAAGCAACGGGAAACGGCAGCGCCTGTATTAGTCATGGAATTCGTGCTTTTACCAAAAATATATCCTGGTCCGCCTGTGGCCATTACGACCGCATCTGCTTTAAAGTAAGATACTTCCATACTATTCATATTTACTGCGGTTATACCACATACCCTATTATCAGAGTTTTTTACTAAGCTTAGGAATTCCCACGATTCATATTTTTTTACCTGTCCTTTTGCTTCAAAACTTCTAACCTGTTCATCTAAGGCATATAACATTTGTTGTCCTGTGGTAGCGCCTGCGAAAGCGGTTCTGCTATATAAAGTGCCGCCAAATCTCCTAAAGTCCAAAAATCCTTCTGGGGTTCTATTAAAAGGAACTCCCATCCTCGCAAGTAAATATATAATATTTGGTGCCTCCTCACACATATTTTTTACAGGTAACTGTTCTGCCAAGAAATCACCGCCGTAAATCGTATCATAAAAATGCTGTGCAGGTGAATCACCTTCGCCTTTTAAATTTACTGCTGCATTTATGCCTCCCTGAGCACAAACAGAATGTGAACGTTTGACGGGAACAATTGAAAAAAGTAGAACATTGGCGCCTTTTTCGCAAGCACGTATCACAAAGGAAAGTCCCGCTAACCCACCACCTACTACAATTATTCTCGGCGCTGTAATTGTTATTGCCCCCTATAAAAACCAGCTAAACTTATAAATCCTAAAACTGATAAGATAATTCCTACTACAAAAAACCCTATACGCGACAATTTCTGAATTTTTTGCCCCTGTAAAATGCCAAAATTAATACAGAAAGACCATAGACCATTACAAAAATGGAAACACGCTGATAATATCCCTAATATGTAAAAGTAAAATTTCCAACTTGGCACAAATCCTGTCGCCCCTTCCGCTATACTCTTTACATTAAATAATTCATTCTGCATTGCGATAAAGCACGATGTATCAGGTAAATCAAATTTAAACCTTGTCGTCAGAACATGATATATTATGAATACGAATGCTATCATACCTGTTAATCTTTGTACCGTAAAATATATGTTTTCAACATAAGGATAACGTAAACTATTATATCTGCCTTTATAGATTATATATACGCCAAGTATGGCATGAAAAAGTATGGGTATCCATATTACACATAATTCAACAAGAAACAAAATAGGCATATCATGTATCTCTCTTACGTGCCTATCGTATACCTCTTGCCCTTTAAAAGCAGTAGCATTTGTATAGAGATGAAAACATAAAAATGCTCCCACTGGAATAATACCAACCAGCGAGTGCAATCTTTTTAGTAGAAGGTAGTTATACATACTTTATAGGAAAAAGTAGTATAAAAAAATTAATTTATTTTAACACTTAAACCCAGAAATTACCACACTTTCAAACTCCCTCTTATTCAGTATTTATCATTATTATTTATTATCTTATTACGAGTTTACGAGTTGGATTCCTGATTAAACCTTAAACTTTTGAACTTTAAATCTTCACTTTTGGCTATGGGCTTCTAGCTATCCACTTATTGTCAAATAATTCCCAGCATTTGGCCTATCTTTTTGAACTTATCAAGCGCAAATTCCAGTTCCTCTTTTGTATGCATGGCAGTGACGATAGTTCTCAATCGCTCTTTTCCTTTTGGGACCGTTGGATATACTATCCCTTGGGCAAATACCCCTTCCTTAAATAATTCATCTGACATCTTTACTGCTAAATCTGATGAACCAACAATGACTGGGGTTATAGGTGTTTCACTTTCCCCTGTATTAAATCCTAATTGTTTCAAAGCGCTCTTGAAAAACCTTGTATTCTCCCACAACTTATCAATAATCTGTGGTTCTTTTTCTAATATTTCAAATGCCGCAGAGCAAGCACCTATCACCGCAGGTGGATGTGATGAACTAAATAAAAATGGTCTTGCCTTTTGAATCAGATAATCCCTCATACTTTTCGTTGAGGCGACGTATCCACCCATTGCTCCTATTGCTTTTGATAACGTTCCTATCTGAATCTGCACCCTGCCCTCTAATCCAAAATGATTAACAGTTCCTCTGCCATTCTTACCCAGAACACCCGAAGAATGCGCATCATCAACCATTAAAATAGCGCCATATTTTTCACACAAAGTAACAATCTGCGGCAGCGGGGCAATATCACCATCCATACTAAATACACCATCCGTAACAACCATAATTCTTCGGGAATTTGTGCTTTTTGCTTCCTTCAAATAATTTTCTAAATCAACCATATTTTTGTGCTTATAAATTCTTCTTCTCGCCTTACTGAGCCGTCCCCCGTCAATAATACTGGCATGGTTCAATTCATCACTTATCAAAAAATCTTCTTCACTGGTAAGTAACGATTGAACCACCGCAACGTTGGTAGCAAACCCCGATTTTAGCACCAACGCTGCTTCTGTCCCTTTAAACCTCGCTATCTGCTCTTCCAATTTCTGATGTATGTCCATAGTGCCAATAATCGTTCTAACCGCCGCTGTTCCTGCACCGTACTTTTTAGTATATTCAATAGCTCTATTTATCACCTTCTCATTAAAAGTAAAACCTAAGTAATTATTAGAAGAAAGATTTACAACCTTTTTACCATTTATTATGGACGTAGGCATCTGTGGCGTTGATAATATAAATAACTCTCTATACAAATTCTGTTCTTTTAACTGTCTTATCTCCTCGTGCAAGAACCTTAATATTTCATATCCCATCTTTCTACCTCCCAAAAACTACCTACTACCTATTCTACATCTATTATTTATTATTTTATTACGAATTTAGCGCCTTAGATTTTTCACTAAACCTTTGAATTCTGCTATATACTTTTGATAGCACCAGGCGATGCAATTGCCTAGACTTTTGGGTTTCTACTTAAATACATTCATCAATAAAATCTAGAATTTCTTTAACAAACATTTCTTCACTTTTATCTAATTCGCTAAAAAATTCTGCATCATCCTCTTCATTATCCCCTTGAACAACTTCTTGAGCATTATTTTCTAAAGTAGTGGTAATCGCCGTATTAGTAGTTTTAGTTGTTGTATTCTGCCCTATGTTAACAAAAGTATTGAATATAATGGTGTATATAAATGTTATCAGTAAGACCGTTGCATAGATGTAAAGCCGTTTCATAGAAGATAGATTTTTTTGTATTTCTTTTTTTATGAAAGCAAGATTTACAACATACTGGGGTTGTAAAGTGGTTTGTGTATTTAGTAACAGATTCTTTTTAGTAGTATCCATAAACTTTTCAAAGTTTGCGTATTCGTTCCATAATTTTCTACATTTTGGGCAATCCTTTATATGTATTTTTGCCTCGCAACTTAAACTATTTATATTTTCTATTATTTGTTCTCTATATATCTTACAATTCATATATCCACCCGCCTAATGACTTTTTTATTTTTTCCTTTGCCCTCAAAAAATACACCCTAGCACTGTTTTCATTAATTTGTATACTTTCGGCTATTTCATTATACTTTTTGTCATCAAAGTATTTCATACAAAACACCATTCTTTCAAACGGATTCAACGTTTCCAGACATTTGGAGAGTTTTTGTTCCAAGTACTGCCTTGTTATAGTATTAAAAGTAGTATCTTTCCGTTCAGGTATTGATTCTTCTATGGATTTTTCTATATACACGAAATCCTTAATTCTATTTTTCTTATACGTCTTTAGGGCGTTTAAAGCAATAGTGCAAACCCACCCCATAAATGGTCTATCCTGCTTATAATTATCAAAATACCTGACTATTCTATATAAAACCTCCTCCAACAGGTTCTCTGCCTCCTGTGTATTAAAAGTCAACCGATAACAAAAGTTCCATAACGTTTGCCAGTGTTGTTTTATCAGATTATCACAGTTCTGTTTAACACTCTGATTTAGTAATCTTTTTTCTATGTTCTCCATATTCTTGCTAATATTATATACTCATTGAATAGATGTTTTGTTACAATGAACGGCATTTTTTATGGAATCAACTATTTCAGACAATGATGTTCCGGGTCTAAATATTCTACAAACTCCCATTTTAAGTAGTTCAGTGTCATCTTCGTATGGAATAATACCACCTACCATTACGACGGTGGAGTCCATCTTTCTTTCTTTTAATGCTTCCATTAATTGTGGAATCAATGTTAAATGTGCCCCTGAAAGGATGCTTACTCCTATAACGTCGACGTCTTCCTGCAAGGCAATCTCAGCAACTGCTTGAGGGGTGTTATGCAATCCTGAATATATTACCTCCATACCAGCATCTCTTAGCGCCGAGGCAACAACCTTAGCACCTCTATCATGACCATCTAATCCTATCTTTGCTATTAATACCCTTATTTTTTTAGATGATTTCACCATAGATTAGTTGCCTCGTTATACGTTCCATACTCTTCTTTCAATAATGAAGATATCTCACCGAGCGTTGCCTTATTTTCAACACAATTAATAATATATGGCATAACATTTTTATTATTTCTTATTGTCTGTCTCAACTCTTCTAAAGACGTTTTCACCGCATTGAAGTTTCTTTGTAATTTAAACTCTTTTACCCGTTTAATCTGCTCATCTTCATATTTTTGGTCGATTTTTAAAATAGAGATATTTTCTTTTTCATCTTCTACGAACTCATTAACGCCTACTATTATCCTCTTTTTTTTCTCTAACTCCTGCTGAAATTGATATGATGCTTTGGCTATTTCTTTTTGAATATATCCACTTTCTGTTGCGTTAATCATTCCACCTTTTTTCTGGATTTCAGAGAAATATTTATTTGCTTCTTCTTCCATTCTATTTGTGAGCGCTTCTATGTAATAAGACCCACCCAATGGGTCTATGACATCAGGGACGCCTGATTCAAAAGCAATAATCTGTTGGGTTCTTAAAGCAATTTTAACGGCCTCTTCCGTTGGCAACGCCCATGCCTCATCCATAGAATTGGTATGTAAACTTTGGGTTCCACCTAAAACCGCTGCTAATGCTTCTATTGTGGTCCTAATAATGTTATTATATGGTTGCTGAGCGGTCAAAGATACACCAGCGGTTTGGGTATGAAACTTTAATTTCATTGAATTTTCATTTTGGGCTTGATACTTTTCCTTTAAAGTAGTAGCCCATATTCTTCGCGCAGCCCTGTATTTACATATCTCCTCAAAAAAATTAATATGAGCATTGAAAAAAAACGATAATCTCGGGGCAAATTCATCAATGTTTAATCCCCTTTTTAACGTTTCTTCAACATAACAAAAACCATTGCTCAATGTGAATGCCAACTCCTGAACCGCTGTTGAACCTGCCTCCCTTATATGATAACCACTTATGGATACAGGATGCCATTTGGGAAGATACTTAGTGCCAAATTCTATGCTATCTATAACCAGTTTTACTGACGGACGCACAGGTATTATCCATTCCTTCTGTGCCTGAAATTCTTTTAACATATCATTTTGAATAGTTCCATTTAATTTATTAAGTTGTGCTCCTTGACGTTTTGCTGCTACAATATAAAAAGCCCATATTATTAAAGCAGTGGCATTAATAGTCATAGAAGTGCTGACTTTTTCTAACTCAATACCGTCAAATAAATCCATCATATCCTCAATGGTGCAAATACTAACGCCTTCTTTACCAACCTCGCCTTTTGCTTTTGGAGCGTCAGAATCATATCCCATCAAAGTAGGCATATCAAATGCTACTGACAATCCCGTCTGCCCCTGACTGATTAGATATTTAAACCTTTTATTAGTATCAGAAGGTGTCCCAAAACCTGCAAACTGCCTTATCGTCCATAATCTACCCCTGTACATAGTTGAATAAATACCCCTCGTATATGGATATTCACCAGGATACCCTAATTGTTTATCATAAGAAAAATCACCTAACTCATAAGGCGTATATAATGGTTTTAATTCCATGTTTGATAAATTTTTATATAACCGGTTTTCTTTTATAGAACAATCGTAATCTTTCTGCCACTTGGAATAGTTTTTATTTTCTTCTTTACTCATAAAATCTGCAATCTACGATCTGAGCTTTGGCTCACCACTAACCACTTCCTCCTTCTAGCGTGTAGCTTCTTATACCATATCTCAATCATTAATCAGTATTTTTAAACACAATCTCTTTTTGCACCAAAGACAGTAAATCACTCATACTAAAATTATTAACGTTATGATTTACTAACGAATTTGCCATTAACTTTATCTGTTCGGACAATTTAATACTTTCTGCTATCTTTTGTAAGATGACTCTTTCAATAAAGTTATATATTCTTTTTTTAACATTTTCCAAAAACTTATCTCGTTTATCGGGTCTTTTTTGAAGTATTCTTTTTATCTCATTTATAGTTTTATCTATCCCCTCATTTCTTAAGGCACTAACCTGTAAAACTGCTATTTCGGTCTTTTGAAAGGAAAGTATTTCCTGCAGGTCTTTAGCAATAAGGTCAGAACCTTCTCTGTCCGATTTATTAACGACTATAATATCGGCTACTTCAATAATACCTGCCTTCATTGCCTGGATAAAATCACCTGATTCAGGAGAAACTATTAATATCAAAACATCCGCGCATGATTTCAAATCAATCTCCTGTTGTCCGATACCAACGCTTTCTACAATGATATTTTTAAAGCCGGCAGAACTTAAAATATCAACCGCATCAAAAGTGGCATAAGAAAGACCACCTAATTTACCGCGTGAAGCCATACTTCTTATGTATACGTTTTCTTTATCTGAAAAATCACCGAGTCGTAATCTATCACCTAAAATGGCTCCACCACTAAGTGGGCTCGTAGGGTCAACCATTATAATTCCTATCTTTTCCTTCTCATTCTCTAACTTAGAAACCAATCTTGCTATCAATGTGCTTTTACCAACACCCGGTGGTCCTGTAATACCTATAATGTCAGAATCTAACCTATTACGAGCAAATAATTTCAAAAAGCCAATATAGTCAAACTCATCATTTTCTACTACGCTTATTGCCTTACTTATCGCTCTTTTATCAGATAAAAGAATTTTATCATATTCCAATAGGTCTCTAATAACCATTCCTCTACCCATAATGCTAAATTATAAGAACCAAAATTAAATAAATTTATCTCTATGTTGTCATTCAGAAACTACCACACTTTCAAATTTCCCCTTTATTCAGTATTTAACATTTATTATTTATTATTTTATTCCGAGTGAGCGAGTTTAGCAAGTTAAATTTCTTTTTCTACTTTTGACTTTTGAGTTTTGACTTCTAACTTTTTTGAGGTATTTCCTCTTTGTAGTAATTCTGGGGGGTTTCTGATAAAAAATTATTTTATAATTAAGAATCACAGAACAATGAAAAGCAATGCTTTGAAGAAAGAAGAGATAAAAAGAATATTTTTAGACCTTATCGAGACCGATTCTTCATTTACAGAAAAGTTATTGATGATTTTTCCATCCGGTAAAGATGGTATTGTTACGCGGGGCTATTTGGATATGCAACTTGCCAAACAATCAAAGGAGTTTGACGAGAAACTTTTAAGACAAAGTGAAAGAT
>CAZWFP010000022.1:0-28514 GCA_964633175.1 uncultured Planctomycetaceae bacterium
ATATAAACGACGTAACAGAACTTTTATGTGTAAGTAAAGAAAATGATACCATATCTACACAAAATCTCCTTAAAAACTTGTTTCAGTTACTACACTTGCACGTAGAAAATGAAGATAACCTGATACAACAGATTTTAGAGTATTCACCCTTAAACATAGATTATCCTTTTAAAAACCTGATTGATCGATACATAACTAATTTTTGCTACTACGATGAAAAAGCAATACTTTATAAAACCGACAGGAAACCTGACACCTTTCAAAGTTTAATAGATTTAATACGGGAAAACGTAAATTTAACTAAAAGAGCTCCATTAAACCTCAACATAAACAATAATGAACTCTTTGAAACAATAATACGAATAAACCTATTGAATCTGAAAGGATATTACTACGAAATGAAGAACTCCAGTATTGATATCAATAAACTGGTTACATATACCGATATATTTAATATGTATAATAGAAATAATAATGAACCATACCTTTACAGCAAAGAAATCACTTTATCCGAACAAACAATAAGAAAATTTATAACCAAGATTGTAGAAACGGGAAATAGCAAAGAAATAAACAAACCCTTATTTAACAGGTGGAGTGAATATAAGAACTTTTTAGATAAGATAGGAAAATCTGACAAAATTTCGCAACAGGAGCTAGATCTGATATGGGCAAATACGTATCCGGGATTACACTCATCTAAACTTAATACAGACAATCCCTTGAACTTTAGAATAGACAAACAAGACATAATCTATCCTACTACGGAATTCACAATATTTAATTCAGGTATATATAAAATACATTCTCATTCTTCAATAGTAAACGGGAAAAATGACGTTTTAGCGCAATCATCCATATTAACTTATGTAAAAATATCAGAGGTAATTTCTGACACACTCTTTGATGAATTTTCAAACGGCAAAATAGAACCTGTTAACATAAATGAAGTGGAAAATAAAAAACCGATAATTATTGGACCTTATATTAACAATAATAAATTCACTAATTTAAAACTATTGAATGGATTCATACTACCTTCCACTTATGTTTTAAAAGACAGGATTAAAGACGTTTTAAAACTATACAACTCATCCGAAAAACTTACCTACTTCAATCTAAACAATCTAACCGATGATGAATTGAAAAAGTTCTTTGAAATAAAACCACTATCCGTATATGACGGGATATTCTCTGATATGGTTTATAAATTAGTACTCAAACCACAAAAACTCATAAAAATACAAACCAATAATGATAAAAACAACTGTGGCAATGTCATTTTTGATGGTATGGCAGACACTGGTAAAGAAAGTGAAGGATGTTTTGAAGAACAGTTTGATGAACATGAAGAAGCAGATAAACTTTTTGACAATTCTTGTGATAAATCCTATACATATACGATACATTTCTGGTTTAAAGGTAATAATTTTTATGGCCAACATGAAACAACTTTCTCAATATACAATTTGTCCAAAGAATCATCTTATAAAATCATCAATACTCCTCACCTCTTCAATCAGATTTTCTATACAAGAAATAATGAAAACGCGTTTTACTTTGTTTTTAATTCACCCAAATCGATATTACCGCTTGTTTTCAAAAACAACCATAATTTAACAAGTGGAGAGTGGATTAGTTTGGGATTCCAGTTAAATACCAACAACATTACAAAACTCAAAAAACTGTTTTCTCTATACATAAACGGCGATTCTAATACCAGAATACATAATCTACTTCTTTCAACGTTGAACACAAAAATATTTCCATCACTTCCTAATACTTACGATTTTACTAATGAAAACAATTTATCTATAGGAACTAATTCCAAATATACAAAGTTTAACCTTCCTGCTCAGGGAACGATTGATGAATTAATCATATATAACTCTACCGTAACATCTGACTTCTTCAAAAAACTACATATCTTAGGCAGATACAATAACAGAACAAACGGTACGTTTAAATCAAAAATATTCAACAAAATTGGATTTATTGGTGCTCACTTAATAAATGGATATAATAATTTCAAAGCAGATATAAAGATAAAAGATAAAAATGGTAACAGTTTAGAAAAATTCACGCCATCAGATTGGCACTACGTTCTAACGTTTATTATGCAAAACAAAGATGAAGACAAATACAAACCGCCCATTATAGATGGTATCTACTTTTCACTCCTACCACCGCGAATTGAAATCTTGTCATATAATGAAATATATTAAATTCACGTATATCATATAATAACGCCATAATGATAGACAGTATGCAGTGGGTGAAAATTATCCCTAATATCAGCGAAGGACAGGATAAAAATAAAATATACCAAATTCTGAAAAGCTTCCTGTCTGAAAATACTTATTTAATTGACCTTCACTCTGACCCATCACATAATAGAAGCGTTATTACGGCAGTTTGTAATCTAAAAAATTTGCCTGAAGTAGCATTGAATTTCGCCCAACAGTGTATAAATACAATTGACCTGAACAAACACAGTGGCGTTCATCCAAGAATAGGAGCGATAGACGTATTTCCTTTTGTTAATTTCCATAATCTTGAAGAGACAGTTATTGAAAACTTTGCCAATGAATTAGCTAATAAACTATATGAAAAATTTAATCTACCAACATATTTTTATGGCAAGCTATACAAAGGTAAAGCCAAAAGAAATCTGGCAAAACTTCGCAATCTGGGATTAGCAAAATTGTCGGAGCAAATAAATAAACAAAACCCAGAGTTTATACCAGATGTTGGTAAGTCACTTCATAAAACCGCAGGTGCTATATGCATTGGCCTTCGTGAGGAATTAGTCGCATACAATATATTTTTAGATACGGATAATATAGAAATAGCAAAAAAAATAGCAAGCCATATAAGGGAATCAAACGGTGGCTTGAAAGCAGTTCAGGCACTTGGATTCTACATTGAACATCTCAAAAAAGTTCAAGTTTCAATGAACTTGTCTAACTATAAAATCACACCCATAGAAACTGTATATAATAAAGTGTCAGAATTGGCAAAACAGGAAAATATAGAAATTCTTATGAGCGAGATAGTTGGTTTAGTTCCATATAATGCTATAAAGAACATATCTCCTACTTCAATAAAATTACGAAATTTTGACGACTCTCAAATCTTTGAATATCATTTAAAAAAATTAGGAATTTATTAGTTTATGAATTGTGAATGAAATAAAAACTTAAAGGTCAAAGGTAAAACTCAAAAGTGCAGGTCAAGGTTTAATGAAAAATCTATCTCCCTAACTCGTAATAAAATAATAAATGTTTAATACTGTTGAGAATGTGGTATTTCCGCTATCAACTTTATGGAATAAAATTTAAAAAAGTTTTATCTATAATTGTATATATAGGTATAGAGAGTATGGGTATGAGATGGGCTATAATTATTGTAGGTACTTTAATCTTGGATATATACTCTCAGGGACCAGTATTTGGAGTAGGACCGGCGACTATTTATAAAGATGGTATAGGTATGGGACAAACATTGGAAATAGAAAGGAAAAGAAAGGAGCAGGAACTCCGTTACGCTACAATGATAATCTACGGAGCAAAAGAATATCTATCAATTATTTTTTCACTGCCAACCTTGATACAGAGAAATATAGATAATAACACTACATCTTATGGACTTGACGACATAGAAATAATGGCAAAATACAGAATATTTAAGGCAGATTATTTAGGCGCTCAAGATATCATATCCTTTATAAATAGTATTTCTTTACCTACAAATGCAAGTAAACAGAAAAATTCTGTTGATTATAGTGTAGGTATAACAGGTGGTTATCAATCACAAAGATGGCTTTACCTTGGCACCTTACGATATATATTTAAAGATATAGGAAGTGGCACAATTGCCAATATATTAAAGTATGACTTATCTACTGGTATAAGGCTATTTTCCCGACATTTTTCAGGATATGAACCTATTATCATGCTTGAATTAAGTGGACAACACAATCTGCATACATCTGATAGAAGTTTGTTTTTCGGCCCCTCCTTTTTACAATCATTAAGTAGCAGCGCTCTGTTAAAAGCAGGGGTGCAATTCCCCATCACACAAAAGCAAAACAATATAGACGAAAGATTTATGTATAAAATAGTTTTTGCTTTCGAAATACTTTTTTAATTTGAATATATATACTCCAAGCAAAAATGGTTTTTAAAATAAATAAAAATGGTGTGTGATGGGAAGCACTTGAAAATCAATTTTCCTCTCGTATGATTATGAAAAAACTGATTTACATATTTTGTGTTATATCATATGTAGCATTTTCTCAAATAAATAGCATTGAATTAAAAGTTCTGGGTATTACCTGTCCCCTCTGTTCGCGCGGATTGGAGAAAAGACTTAAATATGTCGATGGAATATTATTTAAAAATGTAGAGATTAAAAGTGGTAGGGTAATAGTAGATATAGTTAAGGGGGAAAAATGTGTAAACCTAAAAGCCATAAAAACAAATGTAGAACTCGCAGGTTTTACTCTGGAAAAAATACATATATCTGCTGTAGGAAATATTATTACCAGAAATAATAATTCATACTTTAAAGTAAGTAAGTGTGATATGGAATTTTTAGTCGAAAAAACAATTGTGAAAGATAAAAAATATAATTTAAAAAAAGCATCAAAAAAGAAAGTAATACTAAAAGGGGATGTGAAATTCTTTGGAGTTGATGAAATGAAAGTTTCTATAAAAAAGTTGAGTTTTATAAAAAGTAGAAATAACAAGGAGAAAAGAGATGCCAAATAAAAAATATTTATATCAAGAAAAAGAGGATGCACTAATAAAGCGACTAAATAGAATACAAGGGCAAATAGAAGGGCTAAAAGATATGATAAAACAGGGCAGATACTGTGTTGATATCCTACAGCAGGTATCATCTGTCTTTGAAGCATTAAGAGGTTTTAGCAAAGAAATATCAGAATGTTTCTTAAAACAATGCCTTAAAAATTCACTAATATCGGCTAATAAAACAAAACAAGAAAAAGTATATAAGGAATTGCTTGATGTTATATATAAATATATAAAATAAGGGGAGATAGATATGGAAAGTTGTTGTAAAAATGAAAACATAAAAAACTCAGGACCTTCTTTTTGTAGTAAATGCCATAACAAGGGTATTGCTGTAAGTTCAGAAACATTAACCAGTTTGGTAAAGGAAGATATATTAAATCAAATGAAAAGTAAAGAAGGATTCTATTTCTGTAACTCATCTGAATGTAATGTAGTGTATTTTAACAATGATGCTAACTATAATATCAGTAAAGAAGATATAAAAATCAGAGTGGGATTAAAAGAAAAGGAATCACCTAAACCTGTATGTTATTGTTTTGATTGGACAGAAGAAAGGATTTTGCAGCAGATAGAAGAAAATGGAGATACGAATGCGGTAGAGGATATTACTTCTAAAGTAAAGGCAGGATTGTGTGATTGTTTGCACAATAACCCCAAAGGTAGGTGCTGTTTGGGTGATGTAAAGGAAGTTATAAAACGTGGTAAGCAATCTCTTCTGGCTGGTAAGAAAAAAGCGTCTTTTATGTCGTTTCCCATTTTTGGCTCAATTGTTGCGACATTAGCAGCCCAGGTTTGTTGCACAGGTCCACTAATCTTAGCATTAGCAGGTATGGGAACAACTGGTTTATTTGTAAAATTTCATTATTTGAGGCCATATCTTATGGCACTGTCTTTACTTTTGCTTGGCAGCGCTTTCTATGTTGTCTATATTAAAAAATGGGGAACTACATTTGTTAAAACGTTATTGTGGCTTGCTGTTTTTGTATTTATCGGCAGTGCTTATCTCCCAAAAATATTATATTTCATAAAAAATAATAATACCGCGGTTTCTTCTTCCGATTCTTCAGCAGTATTAAAAGTATCAGGTATGTCGTGTGAAGGCTGTGAAATACATATTGAAACAGAACTTAAAAAATTGCTCGGAATTTCTTATGCCAAAGCATACCATAAAGAAGGTAAGGTAGAAGTAAAATATGATAAAAATAAAGTCAATATCCAAACTATAAAGCAAAAAATAGCAAGCAGCGGGTACTCAGCGGAATAAACTGATTTAAAAAATCTCTTCCCCCCCTCAAAAATAATTCGCCAAATGGCAAATTATTGCTTTTGTCCTTTGAGATTTAAATTAAATTTGTATCTTTATATTTGAAGAGGTGTTTAGATTCTCAAACTTCATAGTAGGTAGATTAAACTTCAAGAAAGCAGTAGAGGTCGGACCATATCTATTTTTTGCCACGATAACCTCACATACTCCTTTTTTTTCGGGTGGTGTCTGCTCCCTACTGTAATAATCCTCTCTATATAAAAATAAAACTATGTCAGCGTCCTGTTCAATAGCGCCTGACTCTCTTAAATCAGATAACATAGGTCTATGTCCCTCTCTTGTTTCTACTGATCTTGACAATTGAGCAACAGCGATAACAGGTATGTCTAATTCTGTTGCTAAAACCTTTAGAGAGCGTGAGATAAACGCTATCTCTTGCTGACGATTTTCAATTTTTGTGTTATACATACTAGTATTACCGGCACTTATAAGTTGCAGGTAATCCACAAATATTGCCTTTATATTGAACTGTTTTTTACACTTACGGGCAATAAGTCGTATTTCAAAAGGTGTGATGTTCTTTGAATTATCTATGTATATAGGTAAACCTTCCAATATATCCGCGGCGCGGCTTAATTCCACTGCCTCTTGCGCAGTTAAATTACCTTTCCTCGCTGCAAAAGTATTAACTCCTGCCACACTACATAGAATGTTATGCACTATCATCTGCTGCTCAGCTTCTAATGTAAAAAATAATACAGGATTATTTTTCAAAGCAATGTTGTACGCTAAGTTCAATGAAAAACTAGTTTTGCCCAAGCCAGGTCTGCCTGCAATCACAATATAATTAGAAGGAGCGAAACCTCCTATTATGTTATCTAAATCAATATATCCTGTTGATATACCTTCTAAGTGAGTTCTTCCTTCTAACCTCTCATCTAATATCGTTAATACCTCATGTAAAACTTTATCTATTTTATTAACCTTTTCCTCAGTGCCACTATCCCCTATCTCAAATACCATCTTCTCCAGGTTAGTTAATAGTAACTCTGGCTCTTCATTATCAGATATCTGGGTTAAAGTAGTATTACAGATATTTATTAATTTCCTCAGTTGCGCCTTTTTCTTTATTATCTTTGAATAATATTCAAACATCGTAGGGGAACATGCACTTTTTACTAACTCGTTCAAATACTCAACGTCCAAATCTCTGAAATTACCAGTAGATATCTCTTCTTTCACCAGATTAACGTCAATCTGCTGATACTTTTCAAACAGGTTAACGTAAATCTTAAATATATTAATGTGTTTAGGATAATAAAAATCCTCTGCATTCAACGTTTCTATTAATTCCGGAAGTATTTTAGGTTGTAAAAGAACGCTGCCTAAAACGGCTCGTTCTGCATCTATATTTACAGGTAGAAACTGATGGCTATCAACCACTAAACACTAACTACATACAACCAGAAATATCCCTTCTTTTCCGCATTATAATTTAATAAAACCTTATAACTACCTAACTCTTTTATATTAGATTCAACACTCAAAAATTCTGAAGGAATATTCTTTCCTATGTTATTACTCAAAAATTCTGCAATCTTATTGGTATCAATGGCATTGTAAAGCGTTCCTATCTGTGTAGATTGTGCCTGCATAATGAAAATCTTGTCGTTCAGCAATTCGTAAATAAGTTGGAATTTCTTCTGCTCCTTTATCTTTTGTTGTTTAATAATCTTTTGTAAATGCTCGTATTCTTTTTTACTACTTACGTCCATTGCCTTAGCCATTTTCTTAGGTATAAGGAAATTCCTGGCATATCCATCCTTTACGTTCACTATCTCCCACTTCTTACCTAAACTGGATATCTCTTGCAAAAGCAGTACTTTCATTTAATTATTACAACTGACCTTCATACGGTATCAATGCCAGAAACCTTGCATATTTTATAGCTCTTTTTACGAGTGACTGATGTTTTCTGCAATTACCATTTCTTTTTCTGGGGAGCATTCTCCAGACGGGATTACATAATTTAGATAATAGTATAACGTTTTTAAAATCTACGCTTATTTTCTCTCTACAAAATCTGCATCTAATACCCCTTCTAAATTTCTGATACCTTTTCGTTTGCTTCTGTAATAATTCTTTATCTTCTCTTAATTCCTCAATCTCTGGAACGCTATAAGTTCTTGCTTCTTCCACCATACTTATTCCTCAGGAGGGGTTTGAGATTCTGCATTTTCTGTTTCACCACTTACCTTAAGTAGTGGTTGTATCCTCTCTGCAAGAACTTTAATCTTTGAGCGTTTATTACCTTCTTTATCCGTCCAGTCGTCCTGTTTTAGTCTTCCTACAACAATAACAGGACTACCTTTTTTCAAATGTTCTGCGGAAATTTCTGCATTTTTACGCCATGCCTCAACCTCTAAAAAACACGTTTCTTTTTGAAATTCGCCGCTAGATTTTTTATACATGTAATTTATTGCAACTGTAAGGTCACACACTGCTGTTCCATCCGAGGTGTAACGTAACTGAGGGTCCCTCACTACGTTACCTGCAATATATACTTTATTAAGCGCTAACGCCATAATTGCTTCCCTCCTCATTGTATTTGTATTCGGCAAGATCAGATATATTTAATAATTTTTCTGCTTCTTCCTTCCTTAAAATTAAAAATCTCAATATAGTATCACCCGTCAGCTCCAAGTCCCTCCTGAAAAATCTTACCTGGGAACTCATGATTTTACATACGGCAAAAACATAAGTTCCTACCTGCTGGCTCTTTATAGGATATGCAAATTTCCTATTCCCTAAAAACCTTAAATCGTTAATCTTCCCTTTATATTTTTTAAGAAGTTCTTCTAAATAAGAAGCAATTTTATCCTGTCCCTCAGATGCAAGGTTCTGGTTCACTATAAAGGTTATAATGTATTCTTTTTCTCTTTCTTTCATAATTACCCTTTAACACTTTTCATAAAAAGGAAGTGTATTATGAAATTTTTATTAAAAATGTCAATATTTTAAAAGGTGTCGTCTAAAACCTTAATTTCCGCAAGTTCCAGTATATTTCTTCCTTTGCTGTCCTTGTAGTTTCTACCTTTAACCTCAACAAATTTTCCCAGATATTTTTTCAAACTCTTCTGGCTTCTTAAAAAGCAGACCACCTTTTTGTTATTCAAAAGTTTGTATGGAGCGGGTCTACCAAAATATAGGCCTACTCCCTCAAGATAACCGGTTGCTTTATATGAATACTCCTCCTGCACCGGATGGGGGTCTTCAAAAACAGGAATTCCTTTTACAGGGGATTTATCAGTTTGGGCTATAATATCTTCTAATTTTTTCTTCTCAATTTCACTCTCTTTTTTCCTTATACTCTCCACAAAATCCTGAAATCCTTGTAAGGCAGAAATACGGTCGGTTGCTTTACTCTTTAGTTCTGTGTTAGGTGCCAACTTTTCAAGTTCGCGCAATTCCATAATATATGTCTTATAATCTCTTAGAGATATATCTTTGCTATGTTCTTCCGTTGCTTTTAAGATAACGGTTTCAAACCTCTTTTCCCATTCTTGCTCGCTTAAAACCAACCTACCCTTTGATACATCTTTTTTATCTACTATATAATCACCTATTATGTCCACAAATATTTTTGCAACATATAAAGAGGTTCCGCGCGGAGGTGTTATTTCATAGAACTCGCCTTTTTCCCCTTTTATGATTATTTCTTCTCCTTTATTCACCTGGTTTACTATAGTTGCTTTCAAAGATGGTAGGGCTCTGACATTTACTTTATCTTCTTTTACCTTCCCTTTATTATTAGATAATTTCTCAACGAACTGTTTTGCAATAAACAGGCGAGCATTTTTGGGCGCCCGAACTTTTAACCAGGCAAGAACGCCTGGATATGATATTTCCTCTTCAATTATCACCCTATCACCTAAAAGAAGAATTCCTACAGGTGTATAACTTTCCCCAGGGCCCGCTCTTACATTGAGTTTATCTACTGTAACTTTCCCTAACTTCAATTTCTTCACCTTTATGTTTTTATCCACATCTACCGACTTATTCGCAACACCTAATAAAACACTCATCGCTAATCCTAAAATATAACTATATATTCTTCTCTTCTTACTTATCATCATTGTCCCTCCTTCATTCATTAATGCATATCTTTTATTGGAAAGATATTATACATAGTAAATTTAAAATTTTTAAATATTAAACTTTTTCGCTATCAATTTATATGTCATTTAGAAAAGTAATGTCAGTCAGAAGAAAATTTACTAATACTCTTCAATATATACTGAAAAGTATAAGGGAAAACAACAAAAAAGTTAAAATACCTGAATGCCCAACGTTCGTTTTAGGAATATCCGGTGGACCCGACTCTATAGCTTTGTTACATTTATTCTATAACATATCCTTGCATAAAAACATAAAAGTTGTAGTAGCACATTTTAATCATATGCAAAGATATGAAGAAGCAAAAAGAGATGAGAACTTTGTGAAAGAAGCGTGTAAAAGATTAAATATAAAAGTAGTGACTGGAAAATTAAAAAACGCCTCAGGCACTGTAAATGAAGAAACATTAAGAAACGCAAGATTCAACTTTTTTAAAAAAGTAGTAAAGCGATTTAAAGCGAGTTTTCTTGTGCTTGCCCATACAAAAGATGATAATCTGGAAACAGTATTTATGAATCTGCTAAAAGGAAAAATGCTAAAACCAGCAATAGGAATAGAGTTGTGGCATAAATTCACAAAAAATAGTTTCCTCATTCATCCGCTTCTTATGATGCCAAAACAGGAACTCTTAGAATTCGTAATATATTCTGGCCTTAATTTTGTAATTGATAGTTCTAATTTAAAAGATAACTTTCTTAGAAATTACATTAGGCACAAAATATTTCCTACTTTCAAAACATTTAAAAGTTCTATATTTCGCTCATTAGAAATAATAAATAATAATTGGAAAGCATTAAATAGTGCCACAACATAATATAAAAGCAATCTTCTCAATCACAGTTGTAGTAGTCTTTGTAACTATGATTGTGTTGTTTTCATTGGGGGCTTTTAAAGGAGATGTAATGACTCTTCCTGAAGCCACTCTTCACACGCTTTTACGACTTTTTACTGCCTACATCGTTTCACTAATACTTGCAATAATATTCGGTATGTATTGCGCTTTTGAAAGTAGCGTGGCTAAAATCTGGTTACCTATAATTGATATATTGCAAACCGTTCCTATATTAGCATTCTTTCCAATAGCAGTGGAATTCATTATAACTTTATTGGGAGCCGGAAGATTTGCCTATGAATCCGCAACGATATTCCTGATATTTACTGCTATGTATTGGAATTTATTCTATGGGGTATATGACTCTATAAATTCCATACCACAAGACCTGCAAAATTTTACCAGGATATTCAGAATACCATTTCTATATGCGTTAAAATACGTATACATTCCTATATCAATACCAAACATTATTTCCAATTCTATTGTCTCATGGGCAAATGGATGGTTTTTTGTCGTTCTTAATGAATATCTGTTTTACCAGGCAAGATTCTCTCAGAGTGAGGGATTAGGGATTTTTATATATAATGCATTTGCCTCCGGCAAAGTTAATAATGTTCTTATAGCAATTCTCTGGATCTCGCTACTTATTGTTATATTTCATATATTTATATGGGAAAAACTATTACTTCTGTCAGGTAAGTTTAAGGTAACTACTCTGGGGGAAAATACCATTTTAAAAGGAATTGAAACAAGGAAAAGGAGTGTTTCAAAGATTAGAAGCGCCATAGATTTTTTATACAGGTTCTATAGACACCTGATATTTATACCTTATGTCATAAAAATACCCCGCCTGCCCAAAATACCAATCCTACATTTTAAACCGCCTAAGGGCTATGTCAAAAAATTAATGCTCAATATGTTTAAAAGAACCGTTATCATACTACCTATAATAATCTCCATATTTATAGCCGTATATATGGTATTACAAATAAAGCCTCTGCCTCCACACTATGCATTAAAAACTACAAGTGGATTCTTGATGTCTCTTACAAGAATAATTATAGCAACATTTATAAGCACAACCGTTGCATTCCTGTTAAATGTATATTTCAGACACAATAATATAGCAGAAGCCACCATTATACCTATAATGCAAATTATCGCCTCAATACCAGTATCCATCATAATGCCTTTAGTATTTTTTCTAACAATTAACACCATAAATATGCCTGAAATAGGTAGAATATTCATTCTATCATTTACTACGTTCTGGTATATATTCTTCAATATTTATGCTGGTTTTAAAAAATTACCCTCAGAATATGAAACGTTATCAGACATATACAAAATAAAAGGGATTTATAGATATATTAAAATATATATCCCGTGGATTTTAGGTTCTTTACTTGTAGGGGTTCATACAGGATTATGTGGAGCAACTAACGCAATAATTATAGTAGAATACATTGACTATGGGGGGAAGATATATATGACAGAGGGAATAGGTGCCAATCTTATGTATAATTACTTTTCTGCAAAAAATATGGCAAAATTTAGTTTTGACATGATGTTTCTAATAGCAATGATACTCTTATACAGTTTCTCGTTTAAAAAACTTCTTAACTTCGTAGAAAATAAATATAAATATGAATATTAGAAAAATATTAAAAATCAAAAGCAACAAAACAAATGAATGAAATAACTATCACCAAAAAGCCGTTGTTAGAAATAACTGATCTTACCAAAAATTACTATATAAGCGGAAGAGGTATGTTAAGCATATTTGACAAATTTTCAGTAACATTTTACGAAAGAGACATAACCTGTATAATAGGTAGTTCTGGATGTGGTAAAACCACCTTGTTAAAAATCATTGCAGGTATAGAAGAATTTGAGAGTGGGAGAATCGTTTATAAAGAGCAGCCAAGAAACAAAATAGATAAGGCAGCATTCGTTTTTCAGGATATCGTTCTATTACCATGGCTAACTGCAAAAGAAAATATAGAATTGATACTGCGTGCGAGGAATCTTAGCAGCCAGCAGGCAGAAGAAAAATCATTATACTTTATATCCAAGATAGGCCTCGAAGGTTATGAAGAAGCATATCCTCGGGAACTGTCAAAAGGGATGCAACAAAGAATAGGATTGGCAAGAGCCCTTGCCTGTGAACCGGAACTATTACTTATGGACGAGCCATTTTCAAACCTTGATTTCCTTACAGCATCATATTTAAGAGATGAATTTCTAAATATATGGTTTGACCCAACACTAAATCTTCTATCTACGATTTTAGTAACTCACACAGTAGATGAAGCGGTATATCTTGCCGACAGAATAATAGTTCTATCCAAAAACCCCGCTAAAATAGTGGGAGATATAGAAGTGGACTTGCCAAGACCCAGAAACAGGAAGGACCCCAAATTCGAAGAATATATGGATACAGTATTTGCCTCTGGTATCTAGTGCAAAATCACAAGTATTTAAGACCTTATGTAATCTTCTTATTCTTTTTCACAATATACATTGTCACAATCTCACACCACCCCAACTGGGGGGACTCTGCAAAGTTAATAATCTTCACTAATAATCTTAAATTTTCTTCCGATTCCGGCTACCATAATCTATTGCTTATAATATTTTATCCGTTTACAAAACTTCCACTAAATAACCTTGCCCTAAAAGTAAATATTGCTAATATGACTTTTTCAATACTTACCCTTTACCTGCTCGCTATCCTTCTGTTAAAAGTTGGAAATTCTATTAAAACGTCTATATTTTTAGTTCTATGCTTAGGATTATCACACCTATTCTGGCACCTCTCTGTTATCACAGAATCATACATACTAACCTCCTTCTTTCTGATACTATATTTGTTATTGGTAGAAGAATATAAAAAAAATCCTACAATCCTAAAACTTTCACTGGCATTTTCTGTAGCAGGATTAGGAATTCAGGTAAATTTAATTTTTGCAGGCATATTTTTTATTACCATCCTATTTTACATAAAACCTATCCTTTCTTTGAAAACAAAAATATTCGTCCCAATATTAATATTTACACTGTCATTACTACCAATAATAGTAATTATAGCCATAGAAATACAAACCGGCTCCTCACTTTTTGAAGCAGTAATTGAAAATTTCTTACAACAAAAATACAAAAAATCAATGAATTTATATGCTATTTTTGACACAGCTCGCATACTAAAAATCGTTGCTCTGTTTTTCTATCAATTCCCTTTCTTGTTTCTTTTTACATTTATTAGTTTCATTAATTCTTCAAAAAAACTAATCTCTTTTTCAATGCCTAACTTCATCACCCATCTTTCATTCTACATTCTATTTGTATTCTCTGTAACAATGACCATTATTTACACAATGCCAAAATCTATATATTTTTTAACATTTGCCTCTATGTTTTTTATATTATCACTATCCAGAATAATAGATAACATATTAGTAAGCGCCTCTCAAAAATCCTATACACGACTAATAGTATTACTTCTAATAACAAATATATTAACCTATTTGATAGTCCCATACCTTACAAGGAATACCCATATAAGTAATGAAGTGCCATTTAGAAATTCTGCTCGTTATTTCTTAACCCCATGGAAACATAATGAACATTCTTCATACGACTTCTTTAAATATTGTCAGCAAAACTTGGACCAAAAGAGTGTATTAATTTCTGATTTTACGGTTCTAAAAACTCTTGAATATTATAAACTTACAGGTGAGAAAATACTTTACGAGACATGGGACGTAGAAAAAAAAGACATACTGCAAAAAATAAAGGATAACATAAGTAAAAAAATTATTTATTTTACAGGGGGTTCTAGGGATTATGAAATACTTCATAAAAATTTTTACGTTGAAAAAGCAGGAAAACTGTATAAGATCAACTTAAAACCATAAACTTTTGTAGCACAAACATTCCTGTCTGTGCTTGTGGTGTTTTCACAGGCAAGAATGCCTGTGCTACTTGGGGTGAGGAAAAGGAGTTGGTTGACGAGGTTTTCTATTTGTTTAACTATATACTATTCCAGTAATCGCCTTGGTCACCGCCTTTAAATAGTCCCTTCCCCTTTTCTTTACCTTTTTTCAGAGTTAAGAAACAATGCCAAATAAACTGGATTACAAATTTCCTATTTCGTTTTAATAAGTGTTATAAAACTTGTCGGCACCGCTTCAAAATCTTCAAATACAACATTTGTTCTTCCAAGGTATGCCCCACAGAATAAAATAAAACATCAAATTGTTTTATGAAGTAGTCCTGATACTTTTTAACAAAATTTCTATCTGTCTTTGGAGTATCAAGCATATTAGTAATTTCAGAGTATAAGCTCAAAAGTTGTGAACATCAATGTTTCTGTATTAAAATAGGCACATCTCTATTTTCTACATAATAAGGTTGCTTGCTATGTTTTATAAATGAAACAACATTTTTTAATCTTTTTACTTTAACTCCTTCTTTTATCTTTTCAACTACATCTTCAAACGCTGGCTGGAAATATTCTGCATCTAATCTATGAGCAGAGTTAGATATTGGGAAGCCCAAATACTTGCCTCTTTTAAATTAATCAATTTTTTATCTTCTTCTCTAAAGGCAGGGGCTTTTTCTTTAAATTTCTTTAGATTGAGACTTCGGTGTCGGGGCATCTATTAGCCTCCACTAATTATTCAATAATTCCTTTGCCTTCCTTCGTGCCTGATGGGATTGCCAAACTAAGGAAGCGATTTTTCGCTGGGCTAGGAGGGGAAGAATGAGGATAATGAATTCTTTAATTTCTTTTGGCAAGCTGATAAAATCACCGTTGCCTTCTATCTTGGCGCCAATAAAAACATCCTGTAACGCCTTATAAAATTTTTGTTCTTTCCTCCCTTTGGTCATAGGTTTATCACTATATAGTAGTTACCCTCTTAAGACAATTATCCATCAATTCTCAGTAAGCGCTAATTATATAAAATTTAAAGATGAAAAACGCAGAAATTATCCCAGAAAGGGAATACCTCAAAAATGTTAATGGCAAAACTTTAATGCGCTGGTTAAAGTTCAAAAGTTCAAGGTCTAAAGATCGGATAATTTAAAAATAAATTATTTGTAAGGAATTTATAATACGCATTTGTGCACGATATTTTAAATATAGTAGAAAGTGTTATTGATAAAGAACTTAGTCAACTGCAAAAAGTTAAATCAACTTTTAATGAAAATTTAGTCAGAATTATCCAATCAATATACGAGGTAAAAGGTAAAGTAATTGCCAGCGGGATAGGAAAAACAGGTCTGGTTGCGCAAAAGTTTGTTAGCACTCTTCTTTCAATAAAAGTAAATGCTATATTCCTTCACCCCGTAGATGCTCTTCACGGTGATTTAGGTATTGTTAAAAGTGAAGACATATTCATATTCTTCTCCAATAGTGGAGAAAATCCCGAACTTCGTATCCTACTACCCTATATAAAGAAAATAGGATGTAAAATTTTTGGTATAGTTGGAGCGGAAGGTGAGCTTACGAAATTTTCAGATATAAATTTTGTTTATGGAAAGGTGGAAGAAGCGCAACCTATTGGCATTATTCCCACTTCAAGCACAATAGTTCAATTAGCAATATGCGATGCAATTGTCCTGTCCATATTAAAAATAAAAAACCTAACAATAGACGATTTTGTGCAGGTCCATCCTGGTGGTTCTATTGGAAGGAATTATTCAAAGGTTTCTGAAATAATGAGGAAGGGAGAGGACCTTGTAGAAGTTAAAGCATCTACAAAAATAGGAGAAGCGCTGTGGAAAATGACAAAGGTTCGTTCAGGAGCGGCTTGTATCGTAAATGATGAGAGAAAATTGATTGGTATCTTCACAGATGGTGATTTTAGAAGAAATTCCCTTACCCATTCCAATATACTGGAAATTACTATAAGCACCTTTATGACTAAAAATCCAAAGTCAATAAACGAAAATGCTTATGTTTATGAAGGTTTGAACATAATGAAGACTTATAAAATAGACGAGCTGCCCGTCGTATTAGACGATAATAAATTAGTAGGTTTATTGGATATACAGGACATTATAAAATGGTATTGAATAAATTTAGAGTTTAGTATCAGAAAAATGTAAAGGCAGAAAATGGTTGTCGAGAAAATAGGGGAGGAATTATCGGGAAGGATAAAACGAATCAGATTTTTTATAAGTGATGTGGACAATGTTCTTACGAATGGATACGTGTATTACAGTTCCACAGGGACAGATACCATTGCAATCCATGTTAGTGATGGCAGTGGGATAAAACTTCTACAACAGGGCAACATAAAAGTAGGATTAATAAGTGGCAGAAAATCAGAGGCAATAACGAGATGGGCAACCGCTTTAGGAATAGATGAGGTATTTACGGGATACCTGAACAAATTGATACCTTACGAAAATATAAAAAGTAAGTATAATCTTAATGACAGTGAAATTGCATATATAGGTGATGACCTTACCGATTACAGTGTATTATCACGAGTTGGATTTGCAATTGCCGTCAATAATGCTGTAGAAGAGGTGAAAGAAGCCGCCCATTATATAACTACAAAAAATCCAGGTAACGGGGCTATAAGGGAAGTCGTAGAAATAATTTTAAAAGTTCAAGGAAAATGGGAGGAAATAACATCATACTACAAAAATTATCATCAAATGTAACAATATACGGATTCGTTGTTTTAGTTATTACGTTAATTACATATACTTTCGTCACAAAGAAAGGTATCATACCCGTCAATCTTATATATGAAAAAAATCAGGAAATCAATATAAACTTACCACAAACAAATGATAAAATAAACATAAAATATCACAAAGCCGTAGAAGGTAAGAATTATTTGAAATTAGTTAACACATTTGCATCATTAGAAAATAATTATGATGCATATAATATTGAAGCAAATCTGGTTTTAACTCGCGCCCAGAGTTTGAGCAAATTTGATAAGTTGTCAATGATGATATTCCCCGTTGTTACTATTTCCAATATACAAAGCGACACAATACAAAGTGGTTTTACTTTTTTAAAAAACAATTTCCTATTTTTTGATAATACGGTCATTAAAAAACAGGATAACATAAATATATTTTCTGCTAATGGTAAAAAAATGGATGGAAATATTTACTTAAATAGAATAAAGATAAATACACAAAACTATAAGATATTATCATACGATAAGGTCATATATTCAAAAAAATCGCTTCAAGCAGTAAATGCATTTGTCAGTTTGGATTCAAGACATACAAAATACACTGGGGTTGCGAAAATACTCAAGGTGCAACTATTAGATAAAAAACACTATATCGGCAAAGCCACGAAACTACACTTGAATTCATATAACTCCAAAATATCGGGAAATCTTATATACTTTGAACAACACGGTAAAGATACCTGTGCGTATATATTAAATGGATTCAATTTTGAATCTGAAAACTTCAGTATAAAAACATATTCCCCCGTTTTTATATTATCTCATCCAAGATATACAAATCTATTATTTTATTCGGATAACCTCATAAGTGGCAAAAATTTCGATATAAGCGGCAATAATATAAAAGTAATAATGTTTAATAAAAAAGTAAAAATATCATCACATACACCACTTAAAATATCACTTCAAAAAGGCGTGCTATTCGCAAACAGAATCGTTTTTTATACCGAACGCCAGAAATACAAATTAGAGGGGTTGGTTACGGGCTTTATATATGGATTGGATCAAAATATAGAATTAAAAGGAGACAATCTTATTATTAAAGAAACCAGAAATACATTAAGATTATATTCTCACAATCCCATAGTATTTAAAACCAAAGAAAATGTAATAAAAGCAAAAAAGGCATTCTATGACAAAGCGAAAAAAAAGTTTGCATTTCTTTCTGATAAATTTTCCGTATGCGTCAACAAACTAACTGCTCCTAAAATAAAGATATTTTCAGAAAAACTAACTATACAAAAGGACAATTCAATACTATTGTCAAACAAATTCCTAGTGAGATTTTTAGAGAAATCAAATTTTGAAAGTTTTGCCGGTTTTGGCATTGCATCACTAGCTGGAAATAGAATATCTATGATTGGCTCAATACATACAAAAATAACCGCATCACAACCAATATCATACACATCAAGAAGGCAATATATAAACTTAGGCAAAGACAGTTTAGATGGTTTTTCAAAAGACAATGTATTTTTTTACAATAACAGTAAATTTTTTGCTGATACCTTGAACATTAAAAGAAGTTCTGCCAAAATATGCAACAAATATGGCGTCACCATTACCTATCTTTATAATACAAGAATATCTACAAAATGTATGAAGTATTATTTTGATAGAGAAAAACTTGTCCTGCCTAAAGGTAAAATAACAAAATAAATGAATCTCGGTTTCTGGGAAATAGCTTTAATTGGAATAGTGCTTTTTATTTTATACGGTGAGAATTTTCCTCAAATGATAAGAAAATTTGGCAAATTAGTTGCAAGTATCAAAAAAATATGGGAAGAAGAAATACTGAAATAAGCCAAAAAAAACTAACTAATAAATTAGTATCTTCCATACTTCCAAAAGCGCCATCTCAAGATGAAAGAGTTCAACTATTTGAAAAATACAAAAATCTTGTATATTATATTGCACACAGATTCCCATATAAAGACCAGACGATTTTCCAAGAACTATGTTGCGCAGGCATGATAGGGTTGCTTCACGCCATCCAGCATTACGATAAGAAAAAAGAAGATACCTTCCCCATATATGCATATAGGTGGATATTACAATTTATAAGAAGAGAATTAAGAAATTTTTCACCCATAAAATTACCACGCATCCTTTTACATTACTACAGCGATATAAAGAAAATAGAGCAGGATTTTTTTTATGAAAAAAAAAGATTTCCTCAAGCGACAGAGATTGTAGAAGAATTAATAACAAAATACCCCGAATTAAAAACCAAGAATAGAGAAAAACAAAAATTGGTCAACGTGTTAAAAGAAATGCAGATAGGCATTGTTAGTTTAGATGATGAAAAACTATCTAACTTAAAAAATAAAACGGTATCTTGGGATAACTACAAATCCTATTATAATCTCTATCAGAGCTACTTAGGAAACGTTATAAGAGAAGGGTTGAATAGTTTAGATGAAAGAAAGTCAAAACTGATAAAATTATATTTTGGTATAGAAACTCATACGCAGTGGAATCTTGCATCAATTGGCAGGTATCTTAAAATATCACGAGAAAGAGCAAGACAATTGTTAAACTCTGCCTTAAAGCAATTGAAAGAAATAATAGTAAAGAAGAACTTTGAATTGCGTACCAAGAATCAATAAACTTTAAAATCATTTCAAACATCCTCTAATACTCACAGTATGAACCAACAGTTCGCCAAGGTGAGTTGTAAAACGATAAATTTTGAATTTTTTATATTTTTTCATAAACTACCACGCTATAAAATTCCCCTTTATTCAGTGTTTCTATTATTTTATTCCGAGTTAGCGAGTTAGATTTCTCGTTAAACTTCAAACCTTGAACTTTTAACCTTTGACTTTTGAGTTTTGACCTTTAACCTTTTAAGGCATTTCCTCTTTGTGGTAATTTCTGTAATTTGTTAAAAAAGATTGAAATTCGCCCTTCGACGAACTATTGAGTATGGACTTACTATTTGTTTTTTAAAAATTATTTTTGTTTAATTTAAAATTGAAAATATGCCGCAATTAAATCAAGAACAGAAACTTATTTTAAACGTAATACAGGATGATTTTCCAATTGAAGAAAGACCGTTCCATTTCATTGATAAAAAACTAAATCTTAAAGAGGGGCAAACCTTAAAAGAAGTGAAATTTTTTAAGCAGATAGGGTTGATAAGACAGATTAGCCCTATATATGATACACGAAAGTTAGGATATAAAAGCACTTTGGTTGCATTCAAAATTCAACCAGAGCAACTAGAAGAAGCGATAAAAGTTATAAATAGACATCCCGGGGTAAGTCATAACTATGAAAGGACAGATGAATATAATATATGGTTCACCATAGCAGTGCCACCAGAAATATCTTTGGAAGATACAGTGAAAATACTGGCGCAAAAAAGCGGAGCAAAGAAATACATGATTTTACCTACATTAAAACTGTTCAAAATAGGTGTGAAGTTAGATGTTGCGGAAACCGACGGAATGTATGAAAAGAATTCAAAAATTTCTATGAACAACCTCCCCCCAAATGCACTAACTGGCAAACAAAACCCCCCGGTTTTAGAAAAAAAGTTGACTAAAGATGATATAGAATTCATAAAAGTAACTCAAGAAACTATTCCAATAGAGGAATATCCTTTCAAAAGATATTGCGAAAAACTCAACATTACTTTTAATCAGATGAAAGACAAATTTACACAATTACAAGAATGTGGCATAATGAGAAGGTTTGCTGCAATATTGCGTCACAGAAATACCGGTTTTTCCATAAATGCAATGGTTGTCTGGCAAATACCACAACAGGACGACCCTGATAAGTATGGAAATATCCTTGCACATTTTAGAGCAGTAAGTCACTGTTATATAAGACCTTCCTTCCCTGACTTTCCTTATTCTCTCTATACGATGGTCCATACAAAATCAATAGAAGAATGTAATAAAATAATAAATGAGATGAAAAATAAAACTAACCTTAACAATTATAAAGTCCTAGTAAGTACAAAAGAGTTAAAAAAGATAAGATTAGTATACTTTTCTGATAAAATGTACAGATGGTATAAAGAAAATGGTTATTCTGAACTATTAAAAACTGAGTATGTTTAAAAAACGCTGTTAACATCAGAAGTTACCACAATGTATTGGGAATTGTCTGAGGAGCAGAAAGCGCTGTTAAAAACTATAAAATCATTTGTAAATGACCACATAAAACCTATAGCAAAAAAGATAGACGAAGAAGAAAAGATACCAGAAAGCATATTAAAAGGTTTATCAGAATTGGGTATTTTAGGACTTTCCATTCCTGAAAATTACGGAGGTATAGGATTAGACAGTTGGTCAACGTGTCTTGCAATTATGGAAATAGCGAAGGTTTGCGGTTCTACCTGCCTAACGGTTTGCGCTCATTTAGGATTATGTGCTATGCCTATAGTATGGTTTGGTTCTGAAAAACAAAAGCAGAATTATCTCCCACGACTCTCACGCGGTGAAATAATCGGCTCATTCGCTATAACAGAACCAGATACAGGGTCAGATGTGCTTGGTATTAAAACTACAATAACAAAAAAAAATGATAAGTTCATTATCAAAGGATCAAAGATGTACATAACTAATGGAACTATTGGTTCTTTATATATTGTCTCTGCAAAGGATGAAGATAGGAAACTAACACTATTTCTTATGGATAAAAAAACACAAGGATTTAGCCAGAAAAAAATGCACGATAAGTTAGGAACTCGTGGTTCCGATACAGCAGAATTATATTTTGACAATTGCGAGTTGACCTCAGATAACATATTAGGAGAATGGGGGAAAGGATTAGAATATTTGAACTGGATACTACAAAACGGACGACTTACAATAGCTGCTATGGCAATTGGATTGGCTGAAGGAGCTTATACTCGCGCATTAACTTACGCTACCCAACGACAACAGTTTGGCGATTTCTTAGCCAATTTTCAGGCAATCCGTAACTATTTTGCAGATATGGAAACAAAATTACAGGCATCTAAATTACTTTTATACAATGCCTGTCTAAGGAAAGAAAAGAACCTACCTTTTAGAAAAGAGGCATCGATAGCAAAACTTTTTGCCTCTGAATCTGCGATGGACATTACACATCTAGCGATACAGATACATGGTGGCTATGGTTTTATGAGTGAGTATGAGGTGGATAGATTTTATAGAGATGCTAAACTGACAGAAATAGGTGAAGGAACATCCGAAGTACAAAGAATGATAATAGCCAAGGAGGTTTTAAAAGAAATTAATTTCCTTTAAGCATCCCAAATACACGGCTTCATCTTAGAAACCACCACAAAGAGGAAATACCTCAAAAGGTCAAAACTCAAAAGTCAAAGGTTAAAAGTTCAAGGTTTGAGGTTTAACGAGAAATCTAACTCGCTAACTCGGAATAAAATAAGAAATAATATATGATGAATACTGAATAAAGGGAAATTTTGTAGTGTGGTAATTTCTGGTTTAATCCTATCAGTAAAATAAGTAAAAATACAAATAATATAATACTTATTATGAAAAAAGTTTATATAGAAACGTACGGATGCCAAATGAACGTGTTGGATAGTGAGATGATAAAATCACAACTTGCTAAAAACGGCTATGAAATTACCGATAACGTTAAAAAGGCGGATATCATTATGGCAAACACCTGCTCAGTCAGAGAACATGCGGAAGAAAGAGTATATTCAAGATTTGGCGCTTTTAAGCATTTAAAAAAGAAAAAACCAACTCTTACAATAGGTATTATAGGTTGCATGGCTCAAAAAGATAAAGAAAAAATTTTTGAACGGCTACCTCATGTGGATTTCGTTGTAGGAACACAAAGTTATTCAAAATTGACAGAAATTATCAAGAATCTCCCCAATGGTAGCAGAATTGTAGAAACGGAAGAAACACACCAAATAACCGTCTTTGATAGAGAAGAAAGTTACTTAGAAAATAGGTTTAGTGCTTATGTTCTTGTTATGAAAGGATGTGACAGTAATTGTTCATTTTGTGTTGTTCCCTATACCAGGGGCAATGCGGTTTCAAGGACTATACCTGCCATAATAGAAGAGATTAGAAAATTGGTAAGCAAAGGAGTGACACAGATAATTTTAACGGGGCAAAACATAACTCAATATGGGTGGGATTTAAAACCAGAAAAAATTAGGTTATCAGACCTACTTTATGAAGCATCACAAATAGAAGGAATATTACGACTAAAATTTATAACCTCTCACCCAGCATTTCTTACTCGCTCCGTCTTAGAGGTTATGAAAAATAACCCTGTTATAGCTCCATACCTTCATATACCAGCCCAATCAGGTTCAAATAGAATACTAAAACTTATGAAAAGAGGATATACAAGAGAAAAATACGAAGAAATAGTAAACATGGCAAGAGAATCCATACCTAACATTGGAATAGCATCTGACTTTATAGTGGGATTCCCATCAGAAACGGATAAGGACTTTGAGGATACGCTTGACATTATTCAAAAAATTTGCTTCACGCAAAGTTATATTTTTAAATATTCTCCAAGACCCAATACGGAAAGTTATAATTTCCCCGAACAGATTCCAGAAGAGATAATAGAAGAAAGACACAAGATTTTAAATGAAACGCAGAAAAGAATATCATATAGACGCAACGCACGAGATATTGGTGCAATCTTTGACGTTTTTGTAGAAGGTAAAACTAAAAAAGGACGATTAGAAGGTAGGGCACCTGACAATAGGATTGTTCATTTTGAAGGAAATGAATCTCTTATTGGTAAACTTGTAAAAATTCAAATAACAGATGTAACTCCTATTGCCTTATATGGACATCTGATATAATTTACTATCATAAATATACAAATTCAATACTACGATAAATGAGGAGGTAGCAACTTTTTTCTATTAACATTAAAAAGATGAATCAGGAAGAAAAAATAATGAGAGAAGTTTTTAAGTTAGCAAGTAATGGAATAGGATACGTAGAACCGAATCCCCTGGTTGGAGCTATTATCATTAAAAATGGGCAAATAATCTCAACCGGCTATCATAGATATTTTGGGGGACCTCACGCAGAGATTGAAGCCATTAATAAGGCTCCTTCTCATAAACTTAGAAAGAGTGCATTGTTCGTTAATTTAGAACCGTGTTGTCATTCTAACAAAAAAACACCACCTTGTCTACAAAAGATATTAACTACCAAATTTAAGGAAATATATATATCTAACATAGACCCAAACCCAAAGGTGCATGGCAAATCAATAAAAATACTAAAAGAAAAAGGTTATAAAGTAAAAACAGGAATATTGGAAAAAGAAGGCAAATTTTTAAACAGGGCTTTTTTTAAAAGTATAAAAGAAAAAATGCCATATATAGTATTAAAATCCGCTATAACCTATGACAATAAAATAGGGATACTGAATAAAAAAATTACCATTTCATCGCCAGACGCATTGTATTATGCTAAACAATCAAGAGATGAATTTAACGCAATACTTATAGGAGCAAACACTTTAACTATAGATAATCCCTTTCTTTTATCACTATATAGAAAATTAGATATACCAAAAACGTTCTATAGAATAGTTATAACAACAAATACGGAACAGATATTATTTGGCAAAAAAATCGTTAGAACAGCAAACGAAATGAACCCGATAATACTTGCTAGAATAGGAACAAATATAAACGTAATGAGAAGCGCAGTATGGTCTATGATAGGAGGACACTGGACAGATAAACAATTAAGTAAAAAAATTAACAATGTAAAGACAATCAAAGTGCAGGACATCCATACCTTATTAACAACTTTATATCTTGAATACATCATAGGTAAACTACTTGTAGAAGGAGGCGGAGAGACATTTAGAAGTTTCTATCATTCTGACTACTTTGATGAAATACACCTATATCTATCAAACAAAATCATCCCTGATAAAAACGCCCTATATCTTATTGAAAAAAACAAACCTTATGAAGAGTTCACAAAAAATATGATACTATACGAAATCAAAGAATTCTCAAATACTAAATTGTTAAAATTTATAAGATGAACAAAAAATTTTGCATTGTTGATGGAACAGCACAAATATATAGAAGTTATTACGCTGTAAAAGGATTATCCACTTCAAAAGGATTTCCCACCAATGCCATATATGGATTTGTCAATATATTAAATAAAATCCTCAAAGATATTCAACCGGATTATATATGTGTAGTATTTGATAGTCCCACACCCAATTTTAGGCATGTATTATATAAAGAATATAAAGCTACAAGAACCAAACCAGCAGAAGATATGATATTACAAATAGCGAAAATAAAAGATATCGTTTCTGCTTTAGGTATAAAAATTTTAGAAATTAACGGTTTCGAAGCAGATGACATTATTGCAACGATTGTAGATAGATTTTCAGATAAGTGTGAATTTATTATAGTATCATCCGATAAAGACATAATGCAATTAGTAAATGATAACGTTAGATTACTTGATGTAAAAACAAATGAGTATATTGATAAAAGCAAAGTAATAGAAAAACTTGGAGTAGAACCTTCTCTTATACCGAGTTATTTAGCCCTGGTTGGCGACAATGTAGATAATATAAAAGGCATACAAGGCATAGGACCTAAAAAGGCTTTAGAAATACTTAAAGAAAATATTCCATTAGAAAAACTTATAGAAGAACCTGGAAAAATGCCACACCAGTTCAAGCAAACAATATTAGATAACATAGATTTGTTGAAAAATAATCTTGAAATAATAGCGCTTAAAATCATCGAGGATTTTGATTACAACATAGATGATTTTACACAAAAAGAGCGGGATATTACAACACTTACAAGAATTTACACTGAACTGGAATTCAAAAAATTTCTGGAACTATTGCCCAAAACAAACCAATTACAACTACACATAAACAAAACTGCAACACCCGACAGCAGCAGTATAAAAGAGACATCATTAGAAAACCTTCTCTCTATCTCAAACAATTCATCTGAGGTTTCCATAATATTATGTGATTCATCACAACTTATCATATTATGCCATAGTAGTTATTGTAAGGCAAATTTAAATGAAACTACCATAAAAATAATCGCCAAGTTAATTGAAACAAAAATTACATATACTTACAATATAAAAGAAATATTTAAACTACTAAATTACTTTCCCATAAAAGACATGAAAATAAAAGATATATACCTTATGGATAACTTATTAAATCCAGGTTCACCCAAGCAACCAGATAGATTATTTTCAGCATATAGAGATTATACAAAACATTATTCCGATGAATTCCTAATAAACTTATGTTTTAATCTACGAAATATTGCAAATGCGATGGAAGAAAAACTCATAGAGAAACAAAAGTTATTATATACAAAACTTGAAATACCATTGTCATCCGTTCTTGCGAGTATGGAAAGAAGAGGGATACTTATAGACAAAGAAAAATTAAACAAATTATCCATAATGTTCAACGAAGAATTAAATCAAACTTCAAAAGAAATATTCAAAATAGCAAACGAAGAATTCAACATTGATTCGCCTAAACAATTACAAAACATTCTCTATGAAAAACTTAAAATCAAACCAGGAAAAAAAACAAAAACTGGATATTCAACTAATCAGGAAGAATTAATAAGAATAAGTAACATTCACCCAATAGGGTCAAAACTCTTAAAATATAGAGTTATAGCAAAATTATTGAATACTTATATTGAAACATTTCCCAAATATATTCAATTTGATGGAAGAATACATACTACCTTTGTTCAAGGAGGAACTATAACAGGAAGATTGTCTGCACAGGACCCCAATTTACAAAACATACCCATAAGAACGGAAGAAGGGAAAAAGATAAGAGAGATTTTTATTGCATCACAAAATTATAAATTACTATCTATGGATTATTCTCAGATAGAGCTTAGAATTTTAGCGCATTTATCAGAGGAAGAAAAACTTATAGAAGCATTCAATCAAGACAAGGACATACATACAGAAACTGCTTGCACTTTATTTCACAAAAAACCGGAAGAGATAACGGAGAATATGAGGCGATTTGCTAAAACTATAAACTTTGGAATAATATACGGTATGGGGCCACACGGATTATCTGAACAGTTAGGTATCTCTCATTCAGAATCCAGAGAATTCATAGAAAGTTTTTTTAAATTATATCCGAAAGTTAAAAAATATATAGAAAGGGAGTTAGATAAAGCAAGAAGTAAAGGCTATGTAGAAAATATGTTTGGACGAATAAGGTATATAGACGGCATTAAAAGTGATAACTTTCACGAAAAAAGCGCAGCAGAGAGAATTGCCATTAATACACCAATTCAGGGAACTGCGGCAGACATAACTAAATTTGGTATGATAAACCTATTTAAATATTTTAAAGAAAATAATATAGATGCATATATATTACTACAAATTCATGACGAAATTCTGATAGAATACAATGAGCAATATAAAGACGATTTCATTGAGAAATGCAAAGATCTTATAACACATATAGATGAACTTAACTTAAAAGTTCCTCTCTCCGTAAAAGCCGCTACCGGCAAATCGTGGGGAGATTTTTAACGAAATCTTAATTTATAATAATTTTCTGATATAAAGTTTTAAGAGGTAAAAAAATGGGAAAAGATTTGCTGTCAGGGTTAAAAGGTGAATGGCAGAAATTACCACACTTTCAAATTCCCCTTTTGTAGTTTACCTTCCATCCTTCAT
>CAZWFP010000023.1:0-1632 GCA_964633175.1 uncultured Planctomycetaceae bacterium
AAGAAGTTAATAGAGAAACTATCAAATCCTGCTTTAAAGTTTAGGAAGCCAGAGCATTATATAAGAAATGTTAAAGGTCAAAAGCCGGATGTCAAAAGTGCAGGTCAAAATTCAAAAATTTCGGAAAATAATTTGACGTTTAATAAATCCCCAAATCTCCAAATCTCTCAATCTATAAATCGCATGCTAAAGGGAAATCCTCTCCTGATGCCATTTAGTTTGCCTGATTTAAAACAATTCCTCAAAACAGCCAAAAGCCAAATGCCAGAAGCCGGTAGTGAAGATAATAACAAAGCGGCAGTTGGTCCTGCTGATCTCCCACCTGAATATCTAAGTGGCTTGCGTCAATGGTATATAGAATTGTCAAAAAATGCTATAAATTTTTGGCTCTTTTTCAAAAGGTTTTTTGTAGATAACAAAGAAGGCCTGGAATATCTTAAGAATGATATTTGTAAAGGTGAGTTCAATGAAAGCGGCTCACAAAGTAAAGAAGTGCTACAAAAAGATATATATCAAGAATATATTTTGAATAGAGCGAATATTGCAAAGCAGTTGTCATTAGAAGATGTAATAAATAATATTTTTTATCCCCTGTTTATGAGGGGTGCGGGAGGAGAAGGAGGACAATATACTATTACCAATAGAGTTGTTTTATCTTGTGGAAAATCAAAATTATCACCAAAAAATATCTCAAAAGAAACCATATGCACAGGTTTGGCAAGGTTGGATTTATTCGGAAGATGCTCTCTGGCTTCAGTTCTCCATAGTTCCAGGATGATGCCTCTGGAGTATGTTTACTATTGTTTAGTGAAAAATCAATGCGAAAAAATAAGAAATAATGTAAAACAATTGGATACGTTTGCAAAACAGTGGTTTAAATTTGCCAGTGAATTATTTAAAAAACAGTTGCTACCTGCTGTTTTTGATTTATGCTATAATAAGTGTAGATGTAAAAGTTTAGGTATAGATTGTTTAAATAAAAATCCAGAACAGAATTCAAAAAATAAGGGAAATATTTATATCGAGCTTTATTACAACATTATGAAGGGAAAAATAGAAGAAGATGTGTTAAAACTTATTTCGTCTAAATATATGTTGGAACAACTTATAAGTGATTCCCCTCAATGTGAAATAACATCGCTGATAAAATCAACTTTAAATGATTTATCTCAATATGATGTGAATGGATTGAACACTGAATTTAAAATGTTGGATGCTAAAATTTCTGGATGTCCTGCCGACACTACAGTTACTGCCGAATGCACATTTGACGCTGGAGTATGTAAATCTCAACAATTACTACAGTTGCATCAAAACTGTAAATTTAATCTAGATAGGACAACCTGCGAATTCTCTCGTTGTAAGTGGACAGGTAGCGAATGTATTGCGGAACCACCAAATTGTAGCCAGTTTAAAGAAGAAGATTGTTTAACGTTTCCTAATAATCTAACATGTATATGGTATAACAAACAATGCATACCTATAGATACGTATTGTTCCACATTACCCCCTCCAGGTAAAGGTTCTTTTGACACCGTTTTATTCCAAAACCTATTAGCGAGGATAGGGAATGCAAATCAAATATTGGATAGATTCTCAGAAGGATTAGTAGAGATTTTAAATAAATCTGGG
>CAZWFP010000023.1:1732-25924 GCA_964633175.1 uncultured Planctomycetaceae bacterium
CCACATATTATATTGTTAATAGAGTTCCAGAGAATAAACGTGCAGAATACGCGCTTCTTCTCAGTATTAAAGAAATAAAAGAAATTCATATCCCTCCACTCCAGGGAAACGCATTTTCCTCTATAAAAGATTTTATAGGCGGTATATTTAGTTACTTACCAGATCTGGATTATAACTTTTTAAATTATTACCTTGATTATAAACTACAGAAATGCTCTGGGAAAATTTCCAGCGTAGAAGAATATATAATGAGAGCTACTTCCTCAGACCCAGATGAAATTAAACAATACAAAAAGAACTTTTTTATATGCTTATATACAGAAAAAGAATTCACAACCTGCTGGAAAAAAGCGTTTGAAAATGACAAAAATTACAATTCAATGAAAAATATAGTTGATACTTTTTTCGGTATTATTGGTAATGTGAAAATATCAGAACTCGATACTATTGTGCAAAGTTTAGCTAGTAGGAGGGGTATTAAACTAATAGATATAATGCCGGCAATAAAAGAATTTTGTAGGGTGGTAGAGAGAGGTGGGATTTCTTTAGACGCATGCAAGGACCCTTTATCCAATAAGATTAACCTTAGTAGATGTTGTGATAGTATTAGGAAAACCGCTGATAACATATCTCAATTCAAGAGAGGTGCAGATATAGGAAGATGTTCACAGCAAGAGGGATGCAAATTATGTTATGATAAAATAAGGGATGTTGGTAATATGAGTGTTATACTACTTGTTAAGAACCTTTCTTGTAATGGCTGTAGCGATGCAAACGAGAAAGGAGTATGTGAAAATTTGGTTGATACTATCAACCCACTCTGTAGCAGGGCAATAGGTATAGATGGAGAAGAAAAAGCGATTGAGAATTTCCTAAATAACTGGCAAAACTTGATGGAAATTATAAACAATAACTACTGTAGTTTCCAAGGTATTGATGAAGAGTATTGTAAAGAGAAAATAGATAAGGATGTGTTGAGTATATCTCTCTCAGGAAGGATAGAAATAGAAAGAGTAGCTCGTCAAAATGGATATTTATCATTGTATAAACAAACACTAATGAAAATATTAGAAGACAATGCTCCGTTAGAAAAAATAGATTGTAATAACCTTTATTAAGAGGCGTAGCAAATGATTGTAGTGTGATTTGAGTGGGAGCATTTAAATAGAAAAAGTCCAATAGTTCGCAGGTGGTGAACTATTAGCACAAAATTTATCAAATTTATTATAATTGATTATACTTGGAAGATAGAAATGTCAGATAGACAGATTCGCTGCGCGGAAGATGAGAAGGTAATTGAACGGTTAAAAAGTAATTTTCCAGGGTTAAATTTTGTTATAAATTTTGACGGAGAGTATTTGAGGGCATGCGTCTTTGATAAAAGCATATTAAAACCACTCTTATCTTATCTTAAAAATAGTATGCAATATAAATTTCTTATGGATTTATTTGGTATTGATTATCTTAGGATATTAGAACAAAATTTCAGTAAAAGATTTAAGGTGGTTTATAATTTATATAGTTATGAGAAAAATCACAGGATATTTATTGAGATACCATTATCTGAGAGTGAAATTGAATTAGAAAGTGTTACGGATTTATGGGATTCTGCTAATTGGTTTGAGCGAGAGGTATATGATATGTATGGAATAAAATTTAAAAATCATCCTAATTTAAAAAGGATACTTATGTATGAAGGGTTTGAGGGACATCCTTTGCGTAAAGATTATCCTATTAACAAACGTCAACCCATAATAGGGGCTGTAGATTGATAGAAGAAGCAGTAGTTGTAAACATAGGGCCTACTCATCCTGCAACTCATGGGACTTTTCATTTTGTGGCACAGTTACAAGGGGAGAAGATTTTAGATTGCACAACGAATATCGGTTATTTACATAGGGGATTTGAGAAGAGCGCTGAAAAGGGAACTTATACGCAGGTGATTCCATATACAGATAGATTAAATTACTGTTCTTCTATGATAAATAACGTAGCATATGTTATGGCAGTGGAGAAGTTACTTAATATTGAAGTTCCACCTCGATGCCAATATATAAGGGTTATTATTTCAGAATTGTCGCGTATTATGGACCATATGGTATGTATAGGAACGAATGCGGTAGATTTAGGTGCGCTGACGAATTTTTGGTATTTTTTTCAGGCAAGAGAGGAGCTTTATGACTTAATAGAGGCGCTTTGCGGCGCACGTCTTACAACCACATATACCAGGATAGGTGGATTATCACATGATTTACCAGATGGTTGGGTTGAAAAGACACTTGCAGTATGTGATAGATTACCGAAATTTATAGAGGATGTTGATAAACTTCTAACTGAAAACCCCATATTTTTATCAAGAACGAAAAATGTAGGTGTTATATCAAAAGAAGAAGCAATAAGTTTTGGTTTTACAGGACCTTGTCTTCGCGCATGTGGTGTTCCTTACGATGTAAGAAAAGCAAAACCGTATCTGGTCTATGATAGATTTGATTTTAATATACCTATTGGAACGAATGGCGATACCTTCGATAGATATATGGTGAGAATGAAAGAAATGTATGAGAGTATTAAAATAGTAAAACAAGCATTAAAGGATTTACCTGGTGGAGATGTTTGTGTGAGGGATTATAGGATTACATTACCACCAAAGAAAGAGGTTTATACTTCAATAGAGGCGACCATAAATCATTTCAAGATAATAATGGAAGGAATCAAAGTGCCGAAAGGAGAAGGTTATGCTTGTGTTGAGGGAGCAAATGGTGAATTAGGATTTTATATTGTAAGCGATGGGAGTGGCAGACCTTACAGGGTCAGGGTTCGTCCGCCCTGTTTTCCAATTTTTAGCGCTTTTGATAAAATGGTAAAAGGATTATTTTTGGCAGATATGATTGCAATTTTAGGTAGTTTAAATATAATAGCGGGAGAACTGGATAGATAGATGGCACAATCGGTCTTAAGTAAAACTGATAAAGAATACCTGAATAATCTCTCCAAATTTTATGAAACGCGACAATCTCTATTATTACCTGCCTTACACTTAGTATACAAAAAATATAATTATATAACTAAAAGAGCAATAGAAGAGGTGGCGCAGTTTTTAGATATACATCCCATAAAAGTTTTTGAAGCATTGTCTTTTTATAATTATTTCCATAATCCTGATAATAAACCCTATAAGTTGAAAATTTGCACTAATATAACCTGTATGTTAAAAGGTGCAAAAGATATATACTATGCCGCTAATGCGTATTATACTACTGCTAAAAATATTCAGCCACTTCTCTATATAGAGGAGTGTGAATGTCTGGCCGCCTGTGACAGAGCACCTGTCGCAATTTTTCAGGGTAAATATATGTTCAATCTCACCGAAGATAAAATACAAGAATCTCTGAGAACTTTAGAAAAAGAAGGAAGGATAAATATATAAACCTCTTACGACTGGAAAATCTCTTGTAAAAGTTTCTTTATTATATTAAAAGAGTAATGTAATGTCTGTCCTTCTTTATCTTTTAATAGATTTACTTCAGATACTTCTAAAGATATAACAGGGAGTTTGTGGATTACTAACTGCTTGAAAATCTCTTCTATATATTCCGGCACATACCCATCTTTTATGGAAGTATTTACACCTGGTGCTAAAGACGGTGTCATAACATTTGCAGAGAAACTTATGTGAACATTTTCCACATCAAAAAAGAATTCTTTTATTTCGTTTATTAATTTATTTAAATCCATTGATATTGATTTTTTAAAATCCAGGACCTTTACTTTCTCACCTGCTATATTGTCCAGTTCGCCCCTATCAAATGTTCGTAGCCCCAACATAAAAATTTTGGGATTAGGTAATTCATTGAAAAATGATTTAGATATTTCTGGTAGCGCTTTTTTCAGTATGAATGCTATACACATTCCATGCATATTTGATGTTGGAGTGGTCTTTTCCGTATTGCAGTCAGGATGTGCATCAAGCAAAAGTATTCCTAAATTTTTGTAATGATTCATAAGAAGTTTTGTAGTTCCAATAGAAATACTTTGATCTCCTCCAATAAATAAATTAAATGCGTCTTTCTCTATTTTTGTTGAAGCTATTGTGTTAGATAATTCCAATATTTCTTTTAAATTTTTAACATTATTTTGAACAGTGGGATTTTGAATATGTGGGGATTTAATGACACCAAGGTCGTTAACTTTTGCAATAGAATTTAAGAAGTCGTGGAGTCCTATTAACTTAAAGGCATAAGGTGTCAGTTCGTTACCTGGGATGTTGGCACCTAAAGAAGATGCTATGCTAATTAGATTTAACGCTTTCATTTTCTTATTATTATACCGGAAAACGATTGAGATGGAAATCCTCTATAGGAACTGATAAGAGCTCTCGTGAATTCCTGGTTATTTTTCAATTGTTTTACCGCTTCATTAAGGCGAAATATGCCTGTCGTATCAAATGAATTCCCACATCCTAATGACCCTCCAGAAGCATTTACAGGTTTTTCACCTTCCCAACTAAAATAATTGTTTTTCATTAATTTTGAAACTTTTTCATTATATCCTATGGCAAATAAATTTGCTAATTCTAAGAATGAATATGTATCATCAATTTCATAAATATCTATTTTACTTATTAAATCAGGTAGTCCGCTTTCTTCCGCTAAACTCTCATACATTCTATTTAGCGAATTATAATAATTTTCTAATTCCATTTCTATACTTGGCGCTCCCTTTGACCAGTAGATGCTTTCTATCCATAATGGTTGGCAAGCAAGTTTTTTTATTTTTTCCTCAGAGGATAGTATAACGGCACAGGAATAATCGGTATAATTAGATATGTCTTTCCTGCGCGATGGATAGGCAATATATTCATCCTTTAAATAGTCATCAAGTGTTATACTTTCCCCGTATATACCATTGCTATTTCTCAAGGCGTTCGTTTTGTTTTTTACACATACTAAACCCGTGTCTTCTTCCGAAAATTCCAAATCATTGAGAACTTTCTGGTGAAATAATCCTATAAATCCTGTGTAACTTATACCTAATTCTTTTGTGAGAATAAAGTTCCAATTACGAATATGTGGATTTCCTGAATCATTCACATTAGACACTTTTGAATGTGATTTTACTAAAACCGTTTGAAACAGTCCTTTTTTAATATAGGTATAAGCAATCCCAATAACTGCTATAGAATCACAATCTAAAGTAGGGCTATGCTCAATTACTTCCTCTATATCATCATTTGCAATATCCTCTACTCCTATAATACCAACTCTACCCATCTATTAAAGTAATAATAAATTATAAAAAGTATTTGTTATTTATACCTGAAATTTTTATTTTTTGCAAAGATTATTAGTGTAAGAAGTGCCTCTGGAGGGAGTCGAACCCCCAACCGTCGGATTCGAAGTCCACCGCTCTATCCAATTGAGCTACAGAGGCATATAAAAACTCAAATGTCAAGAATGATTTGAAATAATGACTCATTGATTTGAAACTATTCTTAGGAAACGATTTTTTTTACCCACTTTTAGCAAATGTTCTTTATCTGTTGATATTTCAAATGTTATATCTTCTATCTTTTTACTATCAACTTCTACAGCCCCCTGTCTTATTAATGTTTTTGCCTGTGAATTTGATTTACACATATTAGATTTTACTAATATGTCTACTAATCTCATTTTATCACCATCAATTTTGAACGCAGGTATATCATCAGGAACTTTCTTTTTAGAAAATATTAATGTAAATTTTTCCTGGGCTTTTTTTGCTTCTTCTTCATTGTGATAACTTTTTACAATGCTTCTTGCTAATTCTTCTTTTGCTGCTTTAGGATGGGTTTTGGTTGGGTCACATAGTTGTTTAACTTTATTTTCCTCTATTTCTGTGAGTAGTAAAAAGTAATGTTCCATCAGCTCATCTGGAATTGACATTACTTTACTGAACATTTCAAATGGCTCATCTTTTACTGATATAGTGTTTTGGTATGTTTTACTCATCTTTTTTTCCCCATCTAAGCCAATAAGTAATGGCATAGTGATACAGACCTGAGGTTGCTGGCCAAAAAATTCTTGTAAGTCCCTACCTAAAAGAAGGTTATATGTTTGGTCTTGTCCACCCAGTTCTACATCCGCTTTTATTTCTACTGAATCTATTGCCTGTAGTATAGGATATAATATTTCAGTAAGTGTTATAGGAATGTTACTGATGTATCTACTTTTGAAGTCCTCTCTTTCCAATATTTTAGCAATGGTCAGATTAGAAGATATTTTTATTAAATCATTTAAATTTATTTTGGATAGCCATTCGCTGTTATATTTTATAGCAATCTTGTTAATATCTATGATTGATTTGAGATTTTCAAGAAGACCGTTTTTATTTTTTTCTATTATTTCTAAATCAAGAGGGGGTCTAGTTTTGTCTCTTCCCGAGGGATCGCCTATCCTTGCTGTGAAGTCACCTATTATTAATATAATAGTATGCCCCAATCTTTGAAATACGGATAATTTTCTGATAAGAATGGTATGTCCCAAATGTATCTCAGACATAGTCGGGTCTATCCCAAGTTTTATGTTAAGCGGTCTACCTGTTTTTTGGGACTTTTCTAATTTCTTTATAAGTTCTTCCTCACTGTATATCTTTGTAGTTCCTCTTCTTATCAATTCTATCTGTTGTTTAACGTCCATATCCAAAAATTATAAAACTTTTAATTTGGAACATCTAATCTATATTTTTCAATCTTATATCTTAGCGCTCGTTCTTTTAAATTTAGAAGTTTTGATGCCTGCGCAATGTTCCCGCCTGTTTGTTTTAATGCCTGTTTTATATATTGTTTTTCTATATTTCCCATCTCTTTTTCTAAGTCAATTCCAGAAGGATTTATAAATTGAACTTCTTCGTTCAATCCAAAATCTTTAAAACCTATGTATTTATCCTGGCACAATGCGACTGCTCTATGTATTAAATTATCTAATTGTCTTATATTCCCTGGCCAACTGTAATTTATCAAAAATTCTAATGCCGATTCGTCCAACCCCTTTATGTTTTTCTCATATTTTCTTGAATATTTGCCAAGTAAAAATCCTGCTATAAGAGGTATGTCTTCTTTGCGCTCTCGCAAAGGTGGCATAACAATCTCAACAACATTCAATCTGTAATATAAATCTTCCCTAAACCTTTTTTCTTTTACCTCAATCTCTAAATTCTTATTGGTAGCAGAGATTATTCGCATATCAATATTTATACTATTTTCACTACCGACAGGATAGAGTTTTCTATCTTCTACAACTCTTAAAAGTTTAGATTGTATGTATAAAGGAATTTCTGATATTTCGTCCAAAAATAAACTTCCGCCATTTGCAAGTTCAAAAAATCCTCTTTTATTTACAACCGCCCCAGTAAAGGCACCTTTTACATACCCAAAAAATTCACTTTCAAATAGATTCTCCGGTATAGCGCTGACGTTTACCGCTATAAAAGGATTATTGTATCTTATGGAGAGCAGGTGAATAGCTCTTGCAACAAGTTCTTTCCCTGTTCCACTTTCCCCAGTGATTAAAACCGCACAGTCAGTTTTTGCTACGACCTTCACCTTTTGATATATATAGGAAAGTTGTGGTGAATTGCCTATAATGATTTTACCAAATTCCAGAAAGTAGTCCCTTTTTACAATATAATCCTGCGCTCTTTCAATAGCCATATCCAACTCTTTGAACTCAAATGGTTTCCTCAGGAAATTATATGCTCCCATTCTCATAGCTGTTGTAACCGTCTCAAGGTCTGTATATGCTGTAACAACTATTATTAAGGTATTTTCATTTTCTTCCTCAATAACAGGTATTAGCCCTAAAGCATTGCTGCTACCTAATCTTAAATCTAATAGAACAATGGATATTTCTTTATCGCATTTGATTTTATCTATAGCAGCTTTGGCATCAAAAGCAACATCAACAGTATATCCTTGCTCGTGTAAATGTTTATAAATAAGAGTAGATAATTCTTTGTCATCTTCAACTACCAGAATTTTTATCTGTTTTTTATTCTGCGAATTCTCCACTTACAGTTGTAATTTTTTGTTTAAATAGTTTATAAACTCTTTCTGTAGGTCGCTTCCTTTTATGTTTTTTACAACGCCCTGCGCAATAACATCTGAACCACCCCCTGAACTGTTAAATTTATTCAAAAACTCCTTTAAAACACTCCCTGCATAAATATTTTTATTTGTAACATTTCTGTGAAGAAGTAATGCTACTTTTACAGGTTGTTCTTTAGAATGAATAAGAAGAATGTCTATTTTGTGCTCTTCTAAGAGAGCGATAGCGACATTTAGTAAATCCTTTGATAATTCTTCACATTCTAAATTAGCAAAGGTAAAACCGCTTATATTCTTTATATTTTCTCTCTTAGAAACAACACTTCTCCAACTATTTAATACTTCTTTTACCTTGTATTTTGTTAATTCTTTTTGTAATTGTAAATTATATTGCATGAGTTTGTGCAATCTTTCGTAAATATCGTCTTTTGGCACCTCTAAAAGAGTGCTTATTTTTTTAATTAAAGTGGAATCATTAGTTGCCATTTTTATTGCTTCTTCGCCTGTGACTGCTTCTATTCTTCTTATTCCTTGCGCTATTGATTCTTCACTAATTATCTTTATAAAACCTACTAAACCTGTCTCATTCAGATGAGTTCCGCCGCACAGTTCTTTACTGAAATCGCCTATGCTAACCACTCTTACTCTACTTTTATATTTCTCTCCAAAAAACGCTAAAGCCCCTTCTTTCCTTGCTTGCTCTAAATCTTTCTCTTCCACTACTACTAAATGATTTTCAAGAACCTTTTTATTGCTAAATCCTTCTATGGTCTTTACTTCTTCAATTCCTAATTTTTTTGGATATGTAAAGTCAAATCGCAGTTTTGTTGGTGCAACCAATGACCCTGCCTGTTGAACGTTGTTGCCTAAGAATTTTCGCAAAGCAGCATGCAGAATGTGTGTTCCCGTGTGATTTCTTGCGGTGTTAAGCCGCTTCTCTCGCCACACATACGCCTTTACTTTGTCATACAAAGATAACTTCCCTTCTTTTAATATACATATACTATATATCAACTCGTTGTCTTTCTGGGTATCTATAACTTCCACTTGCGCAGTATCTGAAGATATTATACCTCTATCACCGATTTGGCCACCTTCCTCAGCATAAAAAGGTGTAGGGTCAATGACAACAATAAATTCTTTATTCTGGCTTTGAATGTATTCTACCGGCTCTTTATCCACAATTATCGCTTTAACCGTGCTATCGGTCTCCAACTTTTCATATCCAACAAAGGTTGTAGGAGATTGTAAATTTGGTGGAACAACACCTTCGTTAATGAATACCTGGGTTATGATCTTACTGTGTGTGCGAGAGCGCCTCTTCTGTTCTTCCAAATATTCATTAAATTCAACCTCATTTACAACCTTGCCTTTCCTCAGCGCAAATTCTTTTGTCAGGTCAATCGGAACACCATACGTGTCATAAAGTTCAAATGCATCTTTACCAGATACTTCTTTACCAGTTTTATTTAAAGTATCATTGATAAGTTTTATAAAGGTGTGAATCTGCGATAAAAATTTCTCTTCCTCACTTTTTATATATAAATATATTTTATCCTTGTTCTGTTCTACTTCAGGGTAAATTCCCTTATATTCCTCCACCCATTTTTGTGATAGGTTTTGAAGAAAAGGTTCGTTATAGACAGAACTGGTATATAATTCAACCATTGCACGTCTTAAAAGTTTCCTAACTATATATCCTCTCCCGATATTTGATGGAATAACTCCATCAGCAATTGCGAAAGTAACAGCCCTTAAATGGTCTAAAACTTTTTTATCTGCGATACTTAAATCTTTTCTTGATAGTTTGTGTAGTAAAAATTCGCGCGGTTTTGCAAATAAAGAGATATCAAAATTCGTTTCTTTACCTTCTAATATGCATAATAATCTTTCAAACCCCATACCTGTATCAATATTTTTATTTGGTAAAGGCTCTAACTTATTAACATCAACTCTATTGAATTGCGTAAAAACAAGGTTCCATACTTCTACACATCTATAACACTTTTCGTTCTCAGTTCCTTCACATATAACCAGCTTACATTTTTCTTTTTTAGGGCAGTATTGAACACCTCTATCATAATAGATTTCAGAGCAAGGACCGCAAGGTCCATTTGGACCTACAGAAGGAGCATTTGCAGGCCAGAAGTTTGTATCGTTTCCTAACTTATAGATTTTATCATCTGCTATACCAATCTTTTTGCTCCATATTTCATAACTTTCCTTGTCTTCCTGATGAACTGAGATATATAACCTGTTTCTATCAAGGTTTAAATCCTTTGTTAAAAAATCCCAAGCCCAATGAATAGCATCATTTTTGAAATAATCTCCAAAGGAGAAATTACCGAGCATCTCAAAAAAGGTATGATGGAAAGGTGTTTTACCAACACTTTCAATATCTCCTGTTCTGAGGCATTTTTGGCAACTGGCAGCTCTTTTTAAGTCCTTCTTCTTTCCTGTAAAATAATCCTTAAACGGAACCATACCCGCACTCGTAAATAATAAAGAAGGGTCCCCCGCAGGTATTAGGGAAAAACTTTCATATATAGTGTGTCCTTTTCCTTTAAAAAACTCCAAAAATTTGTTCCTTACTTCTATGTGGTTCATAGTAACTTTATCAATTATTCCCTCCACTAATTATTTCTCATCACTAATCGACTTGTTTTTAGTATTCCACACCTCATAAATTGTTATTTGGATTTTAGGACTTTATAGAAACAGTAGGCGTTCAAAATGATAAGTCCTATCCAAAAAACGCCCATAAATAACCACCCTAACGGTTTCATTCCTGAACCTCCTTAACTTTTTTCACAGATAAATAAGCAAATATAATGAAAGTTAATATAATGAAAACCCTCGCTATCCATATATATGGTGGAGTATGCAATGCTTCTATTGTTACAAAAGTGGTAGAGAAAGTTGGTAAAGTTACAACAACATCGGATTTGGAAAGTTCAGGACACCTTTCTTGTTTACCGCTGCCTCGGCTCAATCTTAAAGGTTGTTCTTTTTCGTGACTTACTTCATAAACACAAATGATATCCTTATGAGATTTTTTTACTAAATTGTCAAACTTATCTTTGCCTTCTTTAGATAATTCTACTTCTGCCTCTGCCCCTTTTACCTTATCACATTTTTTTACAACATTTATCTTAGTTGGTATAGTAAGTTTTGTAGGGAGAGTATTTTTTGCCCAGATTCCTAATAGTACTATTAAATAAATGGGACTTACTATTAGCAGTATATATTTAAAGATTGATGGAACCTTTATATGCGCTCCTCTGTGAAGTTCTTCCCACCCTTTGTTTATACCAAGGAAAAATACAAAATATATCAATTCAATGCATGCAAAAAGGACTAGCAAAAGTTCACCAGCCCAAGAATCCAGTTCATCAATGTATCCATATTTATTCCATATAATACATGGTATAGTAGCAAGAACCCATATAGTTGCTAATATACTTACACTATACTTTTTTGTAAGTCCACAAAGGTTTTGTAAGAATGCCAGAACTGGTTGAGCAATTGCAACGCTGGATGTGAATGCTGCCAAAAAGAGCAGGAAGAACCATATAAAACCGAATATATTGCCGGCTGGGGTATTTCTCATAATTTCTGGCATTGTAATAAATCCTAGATTAAATACGCCTGTTTTAGCATAACCGGGTGCTAATGCTACCCCAAAAAATATAGCGGTCGCTGGTATTACTATTGCGCTTCCAAATATAACTTCTACAAATTCATTTGTTGCAGTTGTAGTTAGTCCTGCCAGTGCAATATCATCATCTTTTTTCACATAACTTGCATAACACTCCATTGCGCCGATACCTATAGATAATGAAAAAAATATCTGTCCTGTCGCAGCAAGCCATACATTGATATTATTTAACTCCCTAAAATTAGGATTCCATACAAATCCTAATCCTTCCAAAAAGGTACCTTTCCCACTGTGTTCTAATGTAATATTCCTTACGACCATTAAGATGCACATAAAAACAAGTAAAGGCATTCCCCATAGACAGAGTTTTTCTATACCTTTTGATATTCCCCGCGCCAGAACCCATATATTAAGAAGAAATACAATAGCGTAAAATAGAACGGGATAAATATATCCCGAAAAGTAGTTTGAGGTAGATATTGCTCGTGTATATTCCTGTAAAAATACAGATAAATTCTCAACACCATAATATGTTTTAAAAAGTGAGAAAAAGGCGTAACCGAAACACCAACTTGATATATAAGTGTAGTATACCGCGAATACTAACGGAACGGCTACCCCAATTGCGCCTAAGATTTTAGACAAAGGACCTACCTTGATTTTATTAAGCATTCCCGGGGTAGTGGTATGTCCAGATATACCACCATATCTTCCTATGGTCCACATAACCCACATCATAGGAATACCGAGGAAGATGAGAGCCAGAAAATATGGAATCATAAATGCGCCGCCGCCATTTGACGCCGCCTTCGATGGAAATCTAAGAAGATTTCCTATGCCTATAGCATTACCCGCCGCCGCTAAAATAAGCCCTACTCTTGTCCCCCATTCTTCTCTTTGCATTGATAGATAAATATTGGATGGTAATTTTAATTTGTATTTCTAAACTTTTTTACTTTTTTATATGATAAAATCTATCGTTGTAGGTTATGAAAGTAATTTCTAATGTAGAGTTAATATATATAAGATTTTTCTTCAAAGAACACTACTAAAAAGTTCGTTATCTTATCTTACGCAATTCAGTTTATTTAAACAGTATAGAAAAAGGAGCACATTATGAATATTGGGCTGAAAAACTCATTCGGATATGATAAAGTTACTATGGTATCTGTGTAAGGGAGTATAAATAGAATGATTAGTGTAATAATTCCTGCCTTAAATGAACAAACCACGATAGGGAAGGTGATTGAAATAATTAGAAAAGATGTAAAAGTTAGTGAAATAATTGTCGTTGATGACAAATCCATTGATAATACTGTTGAGGAGGCAAGGAAAGCGGGCGCTTATGTTCTGACAAGCACCAAACTTGGTAAAGGGGCGTCTATGAGAGATGGATTATTGATAGCAAAAAATGATATTGTTGTTTATTTGGACGCGGATGTAGAAGGATATGCATCTGATATAATCGATAAACTTACTACTCCTATACTCAATAATGAGGCGGACTTTGTAAAGTCAACTTTCGAACGAAAGGCAGGAAGGGTAACGGAATTGGTTGCAAAACCTCTATTGGCAATATTATTTCCAGAACTATCCAAATTTACACAGCCGTTAAGCGGTATGATAGCAGGACGTAAAGAATCTTTCCAGAAGGTTACTTTTGAAGATGGCTACGGTGTTGATATTGGTATATTGATTGATATGTATAAAATGGGCGCCAGAATAAAAGAAGTAAATATAGGTTCAATAACACATAAATCAAAACAATGGAAACAACTCGTTCCAATGGCAAGAGAGGTTTCACAAGCAATACTTAAAAGAATTACCAATTTAAATTTGGAGACACTTGAAACAATTAATATCATTACTGATCAATTGGAAATCGCGATAAAAAAGGTCTTACCCGCATTGAAAAAAATGATAATATTTGATATGGATGATACAATTCTTTTGGGAAGGTTTGTGGAAGAGGCAGCAAAAATGTTTGGTTTTCAAAAAGAATTGATTGATACTGTTTCAAATAATAATGAACCTTTCTTTATAACAAAGTCAATTGGAAAACTTTTTAAAGGGTTAAATATTAAACAGTTAATTGATGTAGTTGAGAAAATTCCTTGTGTAGGAGATGCTGTTGAGGTGGTTGGAGAACTTAAAAACCGTGGCTATATTGTAGGTATTATAAGCGACAGTTACGATTGTATAGCGGGACATATAAAAAATAAAATAGGTGCTGATTTTTGTCTGGCAAATGAACTTGAATTTTCAAATAGTGTTGCTACGGGAGAAGTAAAGATACCTTCTTTTTTCCTAAGATATGAAAAAAGTTTCTGTAATCACATTATATGTAAAAATAACGCTATGCTGCATATAGCGAATAAATATAATATGCCCCTTGAAAGTGTTGTTGCTGTTGGAAACGGCGTGAACGATATATGTATGGTAAAAACGGCAGGTATAGGAGTATCTTTTTGCTCTGATAACAAAATGTTGAATTTGGTTGCCGATAAAATTATAGAGAAAAAGAGTTTCAAACCTTTATTAGAATTTGCTTTATAAGTTTATAAATTTTCCTCTATATGTGTTTTCTTATAAAACTTTTTTATGAGCACTGACAAAGCAATGATTGCAAAGACGGTAGAGAAGAATACCATAAAAACAGCAATGTTGTAGATTTTAGGTGTTATAATACTTTTCTCAATGGCAATATAGGCAATTATAAGTCCCACTTCTCCCCGTGGAGCCATTCCGGTACCAATTAATACAGAATCCTTTAAGCTAATTCTTAAAAGAAATGCTGGTAATCCGCACCCTATAAACTTTCCCAATAGCGCAAGAAATACAAATATCGTTCCACTGATAAGTATATCTATAAAAAGGTTCAGTTGTATAAGTAGTCCTATCTTGAAGAAGAAAAATGGAATTAAAAATTCTACTATGTTTAAAGTAATCCGGTGTATTTTCTCACTCCATTCCGTCTGGGCAATGGCTAATCCAACTATATAGGTTCCAACAATAGCGGATAATTTTACTTTTTCACATAAAAATCCTGCTATAAATGCAATTGCTAGTGCTAAACAAAACAACATTATACCATCTAATCTTTTAGCAAGGTATTTATTAAGAAAATGTATCAGAATAAAAGAAATGATACCTATAATAATCCACACTCCTATGGCTTTTGCGGAAATACTCGCAATGTTTGAGAAATCAACGGTATTTCCCTGCATACCTGATACTATTGATAAAACAATGAGTCCTAAAACATCATCGATAACAGCGGCAACTAAAATTGCCGTGCCAAAGACAGTATCTATTTTGCCAAAAGAGGTTAGGACCGTTGCACTAATACCTACAGAGGTGGCTGTTGCAATTGCCCCAGAGAACAAAATTTCCTGCATAGTATAATGCTCCCCTATTGCCTGTAACCAATAATAAATGTAACCTGAACACATTAGAAAAGGAACGATTACACCACCTACCCCTATTATGAATGCGGTAAAAAAATATCTGAAAAATTTCCGTTTATCCGTTTCTAATCCAGAATAGAATAATAAAATACTAACACCAATCTCACTTATGACTTTAAGAATAGTGTAGTATTCTGAATCTGTGGAAAATAATTCTGCAAAAATATGTCCTTTCAATTGAGGGAAATTAACAGGCGCTATTATAACCCCTGCTAATAACTCTCCTAAAAGAGAAGGAATTTTAAGAAATCGCGCGCATAAAAATCCACAGAGTTTCGCCGATATTAAAATTATCGCTATTTGTAGTAGGATATTGGAAACTTCTATCTTGTTCATAGTGGCTGTATTTTACATACCAAAATATTAAAATTAGGACTTGAAATATAAAAAGTAATTTTAAAATACACGCTATTTAATTTATGCAAACCACAAACAATGAGAATAAAAATAACAAAATATTGAAATATTATGTAATGCCATCAACAATAGCTGCTAATATAGGTGTTGGTATATTAATAGGGTATGTTCTGGATAAGAGAGGCATACAAAGAGGATTTTTATATGGTGCCATTATAGGTTTTGTTCTGGCGATGGCTGATCTTATCATATGGAGTATATTGATTTTCAGAGAAATAAAAAAATAATATGATAATGTCAATTATTATTGCTACAATCTTAGGTATAATACCTTATGCAGGATGGATGTTTGTGTTTTATCTTTTATCAAGAAAGAAGGTTAAATCCCCCATATACTGGGTGTTAATATTTACTGCTAAACTGTTCTTAATTGCTGCTATAATATACATTTCAAAGGGCATAATATTAAATAACTTAGGATATTTCTTTGTAAGTTTATCTATAGTAACTTTATCACTACCATTTATAGCAAACAAATTGTTCGTATTACTTCAGTCATGAATCATCCTCCTCCTTCATTTTTAACTCTCGCATATCTGTATTTAGAAAAGCATCAATTATTACCATCTTTTTTAAAACATCCTTTTGGTCCTATATGGTTTAATGCTATATGTGGAACTATTCTGATACTGGTCAGTTGCTTTGTTATGCTATCTTTTTTCAAAAAATATTTTTCCTCTTTGTCAAAAGGAGGATATACTACAACGTTTTTTGAAGGTGTAGTGGTTGGACTTTCCTTTATTTTCAAGGACTTGGCAGGTAACAAAATAACGCCTTATATTCCCTATATTGCAAGTATTTTTTTATTTATATTATTTTGTAATCTTATGGGCTTAATCCCCGGCTTAGCGGCACCTACTATGACCATTAGCACTACCTTAGGGTTAAGTTTTCTCACTATAATTTTGGTTCAATACTGGGCTATTAAAAGTAACGGTTTTGTTGGCTATCTAAAGCATTTTATGGGCGAAATTTTGTGGTTGGGACCATTCTTTCTGGTTTTAGAAGTGATAAGTGAAATTACAAAAATATTATCACTGGGCTTGCGATTATTCGGTAATATATTTGGTAAAGATATGGTAATAGAAACGGTTGTAGGTCTTTCAAAAGACATAATGCCTTTAGGTTTAATACCAATACCATTCCAACTGCCTATTCTTTTTTTAGCAATACTCACAAGTTTTATACAGGCATTTATATTTTCCGCGCTTACATCCGTTTATATAGTAAGATTTTTAGAACATGAAAATGGACATAATGGACACCATTAACAAAGTTATTAGTAATCAGTTATTAGTTATTAGAATGGCCAATGGGGATAAGAATCTAACTCCTAATAACCAACAACTAACAACTAAAAACTATTTTTAAGGAGGTGATAGTATGGAATATGGTGCAATAGCAGTAGGTTTTGGAATGGCAATAGCGGTGGCGGTTGGCGCTCTGGGACAAGCAAAAGCAATAAGCCACGCAGTTGATTCTATGGCGAGACAGCCAGAAACAGCCAACACAATAAGAGGTGCTCTCATTATATATCTGGCATTCATAGAATCACTAGTAATATTTATGGCACTAATTGCCATTTTAATCTGGACAAAATTGCCAGCACCGCACTAAAAGAGTAAGTAACTACCCTCAGAGATACAAGTAGTTGAACGAACAAAAAGAAATTACCCTAAGCGCTAATGCCTAATAATTGAGAGATGGAAATATTAGATACTTTGGGAGTTAGCCCTGCTGTTATGTTAATACAGATACTTGTATTTGGAGGGTTCTACTTTGTGATTAAATATTTTCTTTTTTCCCCTATAATGAAAATTGTCAGTGCGAGAGAAAACTTAATTGAGAGTAAAAATAAAGAGATTGAGTTATTAAGTAAAAAAATAGAGGAGCTCTCCAAAAAAATAAATACTGTTTTGGCAGAAAGTGATAAGGAGGTTCTTAAGGTAGAGGAAGAAAAACTTAAAGAGGTTCTTCATAGAAAAACCCAGATAGTTGCTAAAATGCAGGAGGAGCTTTTGGTTAACATATCAAAACTAAGAGAAAGTTTTGAATCAGAAAAGAAAAAAATGATAGATGAATTAGAAAAAATCTTAGAACCTATACAAAAAGACGTTCTATCAAAACTAACTTATAAAAACTGAAAATGCGGGATACAGAATTCAGAATACACAATAGCGGGAATAGAAACCTTTGCTGTTTTGTATTCTGTTTTTTGTTTGTTGTTTTCTGCGGACTATTTTTAGGAGCTGGAGGGGAGCATGAAGAACTAACGTTTAAGACATATTTCCCAATCTTTTCCATTCAATTAGCGGGTTTTATTCTTCTTCTCTATATTATAGTAAGGTTTGCCTTGCCTCCCATAGAAAATGCCATTAAGGAGAGAAAACATAATATAGATAACTATATACAATCTCTGGAGGAAAAGATAGTTTCTTACAATAAAAAACTGAACGAACTGCAAGAACAATTTAATGATATTCAAAAGATTATAGAGGATAGGAAGAAGGCGAGGGAACAGGAGATAGAAAAGATAGCTTCTTCTATTGAGAAAGAAATAGAAGAAACAAAACAAAAGATATCTGAACGAATAAAATTAGAAGAAGAGTTGGAAGTTTTAAGATTAAAGATTTTCATAACAGATCATATTAAAAGTAAAGTATATGATTATGTCAAGAAAAATCTAACTAATAAACAGTTGCAAAATATTCAAAAAGAGTATGAACAGGAATTTTTAAGCAAGTTTGTTGGACTCAAACATAATCCTGATTTTATAAGCAAGTTGAGAACGCTATGATAGGAACAAGTATTGCTACAAGATACGCAGAAGGATTATTAAAAGTAGCAATAAAAAGCAACAAGATTAATGAGGTAGAAGAAAATTTATTTGATTTCATAGAATCTGTCTGGCAGAATAAAAATGTAAAGAACCTCCTTACTCATCCCAAGTTAGGGTTTGATATTAAAAAGCAACTTCTTACAAGCATTATCAAAGGTAGTTATGATGTATTAACGATGGAGTTTCTATTATTTTTAATTAGGAAAAACAGGATAAATCATATAGTTCCTGTAACTTATAAGTTTGATGAATTAAATGATAAGTTTCAAGGAATATTAAAAGTAGAAGTTATATCCGCTTATCCTGTATCAGAAGATTTTTTGAATTCATTGAAAAGTAACTTAGAAGACATTACAGGTAGGAAAATTAAGTTTAGCGTTGCTGTTAATCCATCAATGATATTGGGTATAAAAATAAAGATAGGTGATTTGGTTATGGAAAATAGTTTAGAACATAAACTACGGGATTTTTTAAATAAAATAGAACTTAGGAGATAAAGAGATGGCAAAAGTCAGGCCTGAAGAAGTTGCAGAGGTAATAAAAATGGAATTAGAAAAGTTTGAAACGCAACTTAACATTAAGGATAGTGGTATAGTTATTTCAGTAGGTGATGGTATTGCCAGAGTATATGGGTTGAGAAATGCAATGTCAAGTGAACTTATTGAGTTTGAAGGTGGGATTTATGGAATGGCGTTGAACCTTGAAGAAGATAATGTAGGATGTATTGTTTTAGGTGATGATAGGCAGATAAAAGAAGGTTCAATGGCGAAAACAACAGGTAAAATTGTTCAGGTTCCTGTTGGCAATGGTCTTTTGGGAAGGGTTGTAAATCCGCTTGGTCATCCAATAGATGGTAAAGGACCTGTTCCTTATACGAAGACAAGGCCAGTAGAGCAAAAAGCATGGGGTGTTGTTTACAGACAGCCAGTAAAAGAACCTCTTCAAACAGGTATAAAAGCAATTGATGCTATGATACCTATTGGAAGAGGGCAGAGAGAATTGATACTTGGTGACAGACAGACGGGTAAAACAGCAATAGCGATAGATACCATAATAAATCAAAAAGGTGAGGATATGTTTTGTATATATGTAGCGATAGGGCAGAAGATGAGCACTGTTGCCCAGGTTGTAGACACTTTACAAAGATATGGGGCGATGGATTATACGACTGTAGTAGTTGCATCATCGTCTGACCCTGCGCCGCTACAATTTTTAGCGCCATACGCGGGATGCGCAATCGGCGAAGAATTTAGAGATAACGGTAAACATGCGCTTGTTATATATGATGATTTAACAAAACACGCATGGGCATATAGACAAATTTCATTACTTTTAAGACGCCCTCCAGGCAGAGAAGCATATCCCGGCGACATTTTCAATTTACATTCAAGATTACTTGAAAGAGCAGCAAAAATGTCTGATGAAAAGGGTGGTGGTTCTTTAACTGCCCTACCTATTATTGAAACACAATTAGGAGATGTTTCCGCCTACATCCCTACAAATGTTATATCCATCACTGATGGTCAAATATATCTTGAAACAGACCTTTTCAATGCAGGTATTAGGCCTGCTATTAATGTCGGTATTTCTGTATCAAGAGTTGGTGGCAAAGCGCAAATAAAAGCAATGAGGAAAGTAGCGGGTAAATTACGATTGGAATTAGCGCAATTTAGAGAATTGGCAGCATTTGCCCAGTTTGCATCAGAACTTGACCCTCAAACAAAAGCACAATTAACTCGCGGAGAAAGATTGACCGAACTATTAAAACAAGGACAGTATGCTCCCATCCCTGTTGAAGTTCAGATTATAGAAATTTTTACAGGAACAGCGGGATTTTTGGATTCGCTACCAATTGAATATGTGAAAAAATTCCGGGACGAGGTCATAGAGTTTATACAGAAAAAATATCCCTCAATTCCACAATCAATAAAACAGACGAAGGATTTCTCATCAGAAACCGAAAAACTTTTGCACTCTGCCGTGACAGAATTCAAATCCGAATTTGTAAAAAAATATAACCTAAGTTAATTTTAGGTAGAACAGAGCTAATAAGTAGATTTTGCGGGAAAAAGAGTGAAGATATATGTTAACTTTAGAACTTGTTACTGATTTCAAAGAGTTTGTAGAATTTCCGTTTCATATATATAAAAATAATAGTTTCTGGGTGCCACAGATTATATCAGAAGAAAAGAAATCAATGAATAAGAAGATTAATCCTTTTATAGAGCGAAATAATATTATATTCTTCGTTGCTAAAAGAAATAATAAAGCTGTAGGTAGAATGTCATTGGGCTTTAGTAATTTTTATGGTATAGTAGGTGAAGTTGCATTTTTTGGACATTTTGAAGTCGTAGATGATTTCGAGGTATTTAAGTATATGTTTAAAAGGATAACGGACATTGTCAAAGCAAGGAGCATTAATACTATTATTGGGCCTATAAACTTTTCTACTAATTACTCTTGCGGATTACTTATTGATGGATTTGACAGGCAACCATCAATCTTGATGCCATATAATCATAAGTATTATCAGGAATTCTTTGAAAAAGCGGGATTAAAAAAAATGGTGGATTTGTATGCTTTTGAACTGGACGCTTATTTACATATCCCAGAAAAGTTTGAAAAGTTGAATAATTTATCGTTGGAAAAATTTATAGTGAAGAACATAACTTATGAATATTTAGTTAAGAATGCATACAAAGTGACACATCTATTTAATCAGACGTGGAAGCAAAATTTATTATTTCAAAGTTTAGATAACAGAGAAACCTTGTTTTTAGTGGAAAGTTTCAAACACATTTTAAACCCGTCTTTATCTTTTGCTGTGGAATACAATAATGAATTAGTTGCATTTTCTGTTAGTTTACCGGACTATTCGAGTATACTGAAATATTTAGGAGGAAGGTTAACTATATTTAAATTGCTAAAATTATCCGGCAAGATAAGAAGAATAAATAAACTGCGAACAGCCATATTAGGAGTATTACCCTCATTCAGAAGGAAGGGTATTGATGTAATGATGATAATGAAAACAATAAAAGAAGCTAAAAATAACGGATATATAAGTGGAGAGGTCTCGTGGATATTAGAGACAAATAAATTGTTATTGAATACTGTTGCAAAACTTCAACCTATTAATAGAACTACATATAGAATTTACACCAGCCATGTTTGAACTTTTTGGAAGCCGAATTTTTTGTAAAATTCCAATGCCTCTTGTGATTCAGCAGGTATTGTAACTGTATATAATTCTTTACATCCATTATTTTTTAGAAATTTAAGTGATTCGTTCAAAAGGGCACTGCCTATACCCTTTTTCTTCTCACCCACATTTAATTCATATATACCCCATTTTTCATTTGAATATGATTTTAAAGGGAATACTATAATATAACCTAATACCTTATTTGATTTGTCTAATGCCATAAACGTTTTTGAGTAATGTTTTGTGTTAAACGGTTGTAATACATCTATGGTTTGATTTACTCTTGGCTCCAAATTGTCTGATGTAACAATATGATACTCTTGTTTTTCTTTCTGAGCATAATACAAAGTGATAGGAAAAAGTTTTAATTCTATGGCATTTTTTAAAGGTAAAAGGGAAAATTTTTGTATGAATTTTTTTGTTGGAAAATCATCTTCATTAATACCAATTCCTTCGGGGTGTCCCCATAGAATTTCGTCTGGGTATAAGGTATTACTCCAGAAGTTTGATATATTCTTTGTATCAAAAACAGCGACGCATGATGGAGTGGTATTACCTTTTAGATGTGTATAATCATCTTTAAAAATTGTTGGATAAATTATGGAAGGTTTGCCGTATTGATTTAAAATGTATTTCATAACTTCTGTGGCAATGCCTTTGCTTCTTTGAGATGGTACTATTCCAAAATTACATATCAAAATGATTTGTAGATCCTTGCTGAATATGTCAAAGAAATTCTCGCGCAGGACATCAGGAATGAGGAAGTAATGAAAAAATCCTATTAGTTCGTTATCTAAGTATATTAATAATAATATTGTATCTTCAAACTTTATGTAGTTTGGTTTAGTTATGATGTAGTGTAACTTTTCTACTGTGATAGGTGTAAATTTTGGTTTATAAGAGAAGATTTGATTCCATACATCTACAAACTCTTTGGAGTGCTCCGAGTTGAATACTTTTAATTTAATCAATCAAATGTAATTTATTGTAGTAAGTGTAATATGAAATCAACTTATAACAAAGTTTTGCGGCGATAAATTCTGAGATTTTTTCTTCTTTAACCGGCATAAGTTCCACTATATCAAAGCCGACGATGTTTCTATTTTTTATAACAGTTTCAAACAATCTTAAGGTTGGATACCATAATAATCCCCCTGGTTCAGGTGTTCCTGTTCCTCTTATTACGGAAACGTCAAAACCATCTAAGTCAATTGTTATGTATACATTTTCTTTAAGATAAGGTAATACTTTTTCTGGTTCGAGGCCGGCGGGATAATCCTTTACAAAAAATATCTGTAGCTTATCTCTGTTGTTCTGATAAAAATTATACTCCTCTTTTGAAATGTTCCTTATCCCGACTTGGACTGTATTAACCCCTAATTCTAACCATCTTCTTGCTACACAGGCATGATTATAAAGAGAACCCTCGTATTCATCTCTTAAATCACTATGGGCATCAATATGTAACACGGAAAATTCAGCGTATTTTTTCTTTACACCTCCTATCAATCCTGTTGATATGGTATGTTCCCCACCAATACCAAACGGTATCTTATCCCGCGATAATATTTCTCTATAGAGGTATTGCGACAAATTGTTCAAATAATTTTTAACGCTGCTATTGCTATATACAAAACTTTTCGTTGCAATACCTGCTCTATATGGCTCAATAAGTAATTCTTCGTCAAAAAGTTCAACCTGATAAGAAGCCTCAAGAAATTTTTTAGGACCATATTTTGTTCCTTTTTGGAAGGTTGTAGTTTTTTCAAATGGAACCAGTAGAATGACAAATTTAGCGGTTCTGAATTCAGAGTATTTTTTTTCTATGCCTAAAAAAGTATCATATTTCATAATGTCAGAAGTAATAGGTAATTAGTTTATAAGACCAAAACAGCTGCTGCAACAACGGTTGTCCACATACCTTTAACACCAATTGCTGATTGCGTAATATTGGCAGTTCTTATTATATTACCGCTCAACTTCCATATCTGTTTTTTCTCATCCCAACTTAAATCCTCCCTTGAATCAAGTCCTGTAATAGTGGCTAACATTGTTGCAGCTAATTCCTCTGCATATTCGCCTGCCTGGTCATCCGTTTCTCCAAAGGAAACGTGTTCTGACAGGTATCCAAACTGATTTGGGTCCTTTGGTATGGCAAGACCAACGGATGCGGCGATAAGACGATGATTTTCATTTGTTTCATTAACACTTTTAATTGTAAACACAACCTGTCCCGCTTTTAGCTTTTCCAAGCCCTTTTTTATTGAAATAATCTTACATCGTGGTGGGAAAATACTTGAAACGTGGACAAGGTTGAACTTGGCTATTTTCGCATCGCGCAGAGCTTCCTCAAAACTGGATAACTTTTCTTTATGCCTGCCAACCCCTTTTGTTAAAAAAATATATCTTGGAACAAACATACTGCAATAATTATATAATTAAAATTGAAGAATGAATGATATGTTCAAAAAATCCAGAAATTACCACACTTTCAAATTCCCCTTTTGTAGTTTACCTTCCATCCTT
>CAZWFP010000024.1:0-22999 GCA_964633175.1 uncultured Planctomycetaceae bacterium
GTAAAATCAAGTAAGGAATAGGTAGAGTTTTAAGTGGGAAAGTTTCAAAGAAATCCAACTCGCTAAACCCCTAATAAAATAATAAATACTGAATGGTGAAGGATGAAAAAGGGTAAAATACCCCAATCTCTTAGTGGCACCCCTTTACAAAAGGGAAGTGGTTGTAGTAGTTTCTGATTAATTTCCAGAATCAGCGCTGTCTTACCATATGAACTTGTTTTTAGCATCTTTGTGCAAGAAAGAAAATAGATTTTACAATTGTTATTTTTGATATGATGAAGGCATATATAATAATACCTGCTAGATTGAAGTCAACACGTCTTGAAAAAAAAATACTATTAGATAAAACGGGAAAATATCTTTTATTACATACATTAGAGTCCGCTATGCAATCAAAACTTGCTACAGACGTTTTTATAGCAGTTGATTCTAAAGAGACATTACAAAAGATATTTCCATACTACAAGAAAATATACTTAACCCCATCAAATTTAAAGTCGGGAACGGATAGATGTTTATATCTTGCTAAAAAACTTAACATAAATAAGAACTCATACATTATCAACTGGCAGGCAGATGAACCACTATTAAATGCCACGTATGTAGATGACTTATTAAAAACGCTTATACGCAAAAAATATGACGTAGGAACACTTATAGCTCCCCCAAACAAAAAGTATATGAACGATAGAAACACGGTAAAAGTTATTACGAATAAAAATAAAGAAGCATTGTTTTTTTTCAGAAGCATACCTAAAAAATTAATGAACGACGCATATTTTCACATAGGACTATACATATACAGATTAGAATTTTTAAATAAGTTTTCAAAAATGAAGAGCAACTTAGAAAAAGCATTAAAATTAGAGCAGATGCGTATTTTAGAAAACAACTATAAAATCTTAACTAAGATTATCCCTGAATTTCACAAAGGAATAGACACAATCCACGACTACAACGCATTTGTCAAGAAATATAAAGACAATAAGTTGGAATAACTCAGCTAGTTACTCTTTATCTTTTGTTCCTGCTGTTGCTGTGTATTTACAACCGCTTTGCTCTCTTCTTTCTTTCCCTGTATCAATTGCTTTTCAATTACTTTTTTCTCTTTTTCAACTTCCTTTGCCTCAACAAGTGAAATTGTGATATGAGTAAACCTTCTACGAATAAGGACTGCTCTTCCACGGGGGGCGCTACCCACACGTTTCATTATAGGACCTCCGCATACTCTAACTTCCTTCAAGTATAAGCTATCCACATCAACTTTATTATTCTTATTAACAGCATTTGAAATAGCGCTTTTAAGAAGTTTATATAAGAAATAAGAAGCCCTTTTCGGATTAAACATCAATACTTCAATAGCTCTATTTACAGAAAGTCCTCTTATAATTTCAGCCACATAATTTACTTTTCTCGGCGATATCCTTGCATATCTCAGAGTAGCAGTATAGGTAGGATGGACCGTCTCAGCAGATTTTTGTTCAACTGCCTGCACCTGAGCCATATTGCCCTTTTCCTATTTCTTTGTTTCCGTCTTCTTTGCTTCTGTTTGCGCTTGGGGAGGGGCTGAAGCAGCAGCTGCAACTGTCCCTACTGCTTGAGGTGCACCTTCTGCTCCTTCTACTCTTTGACCTGGATGTCCTCTGAATATCCTCGTAGGTGCAAACTCACCAAGTTTATGCCCTACCATATCTTCAATAACAAAAACCTTTACAAATTTATTACCATTATGAACTAGGAAAGTCATTCCAACAAATTCTGGAATAATAGTAGATGCACGAGAATAAGTTTTTATCGGCTCTTTAATGTTTTTCTCCTTATACTTCTTGACCTTAGCAAGAAGTTTTTCATCTACATAGGGACCTTTTTTCTTTGATCTACTCATATTGTAAATTTCCTTGGACCTGGTGGTCTTCTTCTTACTATAAACCTTGAAGATGGTTTTCTTTTATTTCTTGTTTTACCACCTTTTGCTGGTTTACCCCAGGGAGTTCTTGGCAAACTTCCTTTTGAACCTTCGCCACCACCATGAGGATGCGAATCAGGATTCATAGCCAAACCGCGCACGGAAGGCCTGAATCCTAACCAATATCTTCTACCTGCTTTACCAAGCCTTATATTCATATGCTCTTCATTACCAAGCCGTCCTATAGTGGCTTTACAATTCGCATCTATCTTCCTTATTTCCCCACTTGGCAATAATACCGTTGCATATTTACCCTCAACACCCATAACTTGAGCAAAACAACCTGCACTTCTTGCTATTATTCCTCCTCTACCAGGCAACAATTCAACGTTATGAATAATCGTTCCAGAAGGAATGTTTTTCAATGGCATACAGTTACCATTATTCAACTCTGTTTTTTCAGCAGAGATAACTTTATCGCCAACTTTTAAATTTTCCGGGCACAATATATATCTTTTCGTCCCATCTTCATATTTTAATAATGCTATAAAAACGTTTCTATTTGGGTCATACTCTATTGCTATTACTTCACCATACATATTAACCTTATCTCTTTTGAAATCAATAATCCTGTATTTCTTTTTAGCGCCACCCCATCTATGTCTTACAGTAAGATGTCCATAATTATTTCGTCCTGCCCACACTTTCAACTTCCTCGTTAACTTTTTTTCAGGTCGCTTTTTTGTAAGAACTGAAAAGTCCATCTCCGACGCTAATCTTCTGCCTGCTGTTACCGGTTTATCTTGTCTTACCGCAGCCATCTTAGTTCTAACAGTGATTGCATTTATGAAGAAAGCAATATTTAAATAGCAACTGTTGATTCTCTACTTTTGACATTTGACTTTTGACCTTTAACTTTTTAATATACATTTATTTTAAACCCAGGTTTCAATTTTACATACGCTTTTTTATAAGTAGTAGTCCTACCTTCTCTAAACTTATATCTTCTCGGTTTACTCTTGTAAAATACGGTTCTTATTGATTCAACCTCTACGTCATACATTTTTTTCACTGCTTCCTCAATCTGTTTTTTATTAGCTAAGCCATTTACTGCAAAGGTATATATATTATTTTTTTTAAGATTCTCGCTTTTTTCAGTTACGATAGGTCTTATTAAAATCTGCAGAATATTACTAATCTTACTGTGTGTTGCCATTCTTTAAATCCTTAAATCTATTATATAATTTTACCAAAGCATCTTTTGTAAGAAGAAGGGTCTTATACTTTAAAACGTCATAAGCATTCCACTCAACAATCGGACGCAACTGAACATTTGGTATGTTCCTGGTTGCAAGATAAAGATTTTTATTATGATTCTCAATACCGATTAATACGGTTCTTTTTATAGGTATCTTTTTCAATATTGAAGCAACTAATTTTGTTTTTATCAGATTGACGTTCAAATCAGTAATACCTACAACTTCTCTATCGAGAAGTTTTGCATATATAGCACTTCCAAGAGCGGCAATCTTTTTCTTTTTATTTATCTTCTGGGAAAAATCTCTTGGATGAGGACCAAACACCACACCACCCTTACGCCACAAAGGGGAGCGTATCTGTCCTGCTCTTGCACGGCCAGTATGTTTTTGTGGAAACGGTTTCCTTCTCGAACCTTCGACCTCTGAACGGGTCTTTGTATTTGCCGTCCCCTGTCTCTGATTTGCTTCATAAGCGATTAAAACCTCTCTAAGTAACCTAAGATTAACTTTTTCTGAGAAAACCTTTTCATTTAGTTCAAATTCTTCAGCAACTTTTCCTTCTTTATCGTATATAGGTACTGTTATCATTTCTTGGTTTCTCCTGCAACAGGAGATTGTTTTTTTGCAACAAAATTCTTATATGATGGTTTTAAAATAACCAATCCTCCATTTGGTCCTGGCACTGCACCCTTAACAAGAACCAAATTATTTTGTTCATCAATATCAAAAACTTCCAGATTTTTTATAGTTACTCTTTCATTTCCATAATGACCTGGCATCTTTTTACCTTTTCTTATCCTCCCAGGATATGTATTTGAGCCCACTGAACCTATCTGCCTGACGTTCATAGAACCATGTGTTCGGGGGCCCATAACTTTATTCCACCTCTTAACCATACCTGTAAACCCTCTTCCTTTGGTATAACCAGTTACATCTAAATATTTGTAATCTTTTAACACCGATACATTAAGAATTTCACCAGGAATATTCTTTGGTTCTTCTTCCAACCTGAATTCTAAAAGTTTTTTTAACGGAACAACATTATGTTTTTTTAAATGTCCTAATAAGGGTTTACTTAATCTTTTTTCACGCGTTTGATTAACGCCAACCTGAAGAGCATTATATCCATCTGTTTTAGTTGTTTTAATCTGCACCACATAATTTTCCGGCACCTTTAATACCGTGACAGCAGATGCTACGCCATTACTATCAACCAACGTTGTCATACCGCTTTTTTCCGCTATTAACCCAAGTTTTTTTAAAGGCATAATTAAACAACCTGCATTTTCACCTCTATACCGCTTGGAAGCGGATACGTCTGCAATAAATCAATCGTTCTATTATTTGCATTGTGAATATCAACCAATCTTTTATAAGTCCTTATCTCAAACTGCTCCCGAGAACGTTTGTCAGTATTGGTTGAGCGTAACACAGTAAATTTCTCTATCTTAGTAGGTAAAGGAATAGGACCGGCAACTTCAGCGCCCGTTTTCTTAACTATTTCCACAATATCCTTTATTGCCTTATCCAACAACTTATAGTCATAGGAATATGCTTTTATTCTTACTCTATTCTCTGCTTTTTTCATAACAGAAGGTTCCTTATTTTATCTAAAATTAAAATATTGTCAAATACCGCTACACAACCTCAATCAAAGATTTGTCAATAAGAGTAGGTTTTCAGAAAATGGTAGTATATTTGAAAATATACTTATATACCAAGATAAAAATGGTTTTCAATAAAACTACCTCGCTTATTTTAAGGAATAGTTACTGTTTTTTGAGTTCTTCTTCTATTACGTCTGAGAATGCGTCTACTGACCTGCCTCCTCTATATTCCCTGCCATTAATAAATAAAGAAGGTGTGCCGCTTACCCCTAACTTTTCTGCCGTTTCTTTATCTTTCTCTATTTTATCTTTGAACGTTCTTTTATCTATTGCTTCCTCGAATTTCGCTATATCCAATCCTAATTCTTTTGCTATTTCTAAAACTTTATCCTTTTTTATTTCATAGCCGCTAACAGATGGGGATAATATTGCTTGCAATGTTTCCCTACTCATAAGTTTATCATGAAATTCTGCATGTTTGCCTTGTATCGCGGCTGCTTCTACTAGTTCGGCTAATTTTATGTCTATTTCACCATGGAGTGGGTAATGTTTATAGACATATTTTATTTTATCACCATACTTTTTCAATACATCCTTAATCACGGGATGTAAATTTATGCAATGTGGGCAGGTAAAGGAGCCAAATTCAACTATTACTATTTTTGCATCTTTATTACCCAAAAAATAATTATTATCAATGTTGAAATCCTCTATCTTAAATTCTTTTGGTGGTTGGGGCGCTTGCGGTTGTTGTTGCTGCTGTCTGCCCATAAATTCTTTAATCGCATCTAAAATAGCATTTTTTACACTTCCCTGAAGTTTTGTGCTAATTTCCTTATTAGCATCTCTAATTTCTCTTTGAATATCTTCAATCCTTCCAAGTATCTGTGCGTTTACTTGTGTATTTGATGATATTGCTTTTTGGGCTACAAGTATTTCCTTTTGAAGATTGTAGTTTGCTTTTTGCCATTGCAATAACAGCGTTCCAAACACTACAACTGCTGCTAATGTTAAAATCAATAAAACCTTATCCATTGCACCACCTCCTTATATTAAACCGTTCACAATCCTCTATTTTATAACTTTTCATTTTTGAAATTTAAGCTAATTTAATTATTTTTTCCCATGGCTTATCTGTATGAAGATTACCAAAATGCCCTGATTTTGATGTTGAATGAAAAAATGGTTGTTTTAATTGTAAATAATCTATTACTTCTTTCACTCCTATGTTAAAATTTTCTGTAATTATCTTCTTTATTTTTTCTTCCGATAGTTTAGCGGTGCCAAACGTTTCAACCTCAAAATTAATTGGTTTTTCACCACCGATAACAAACGCAAAACTAACCATACATTTTTTAGCAAGTTTATTAGCAACAATATTTTTGGCAAGAAATCTTGCAAAATAGGCAAAAGACCTGTCTACTTTTGTTGGGTCCTTACCTGAGAATGCACCACCACCTGTCGGGACCTCGCTACCGTAACTATCTATCGTTATTTTCCTGCCTGTAAGTCCACAATCTGCATCAGGACCACCTTTTATAAATCTTCCAGTATGGTTTATATATGTGCTTTTACTATTGACCTCCCATAAATCCTGCGGTAAAGTTGGTATCAATATATTCTCAATAAAATCACTCCTGAGTTTTTCTATTGGTTTTTCCTCGGCGTGTTGCAAGGATAAAACTACGTTTAATATTTTTTTTGGTTTTCCATCTTCAAAAAGTATAGAAACTTGTGTTTTGCCATCGGGACCTAAATATGGTAGAAGCCCTTCCCGTCTTACTTCTTCTGCCTTTAATATTATCTTTCTTGCCAGGCAATACTGATATGGCAGATATTCGTCCGTTTCATCCGTAGCATATCCAATCATAATACCCTGGTCACCAGCACCTATTTTATTATTTTCTTTTTGAACCCCTTGAGCAATGTCCTTCGATTGCTCTTTACATAGAGATTGAATTTTTAACTTATCAGGGTTAAATTCAAAAGATGGATGAGTATATCCTATCTCTTTTACGGTTTCTTTTATGGTTTTTTCTAAGACGTCTTCAATTTTTAAAGAAGAGGTAACTTCACCTGCAACAATAACGTTGTTGGATTTTACCAGAATTTCGAAGGCAGTCCTTGCCGATTTATCATAAGTTATTACGGTATCTAACAGTTTATCCGCTATCTGGTCAGCGACTTTGTCTGGATGTCCGGGACACACAAACTCAGCCGTTTTTACTACTTGTCGCATTTACCAATAATAAATAAAAATTTTAGAAAAACTTATATAAGAAAAGGTAAACCATTACGCCAGTTATTGATACATAAACCCATATTGGCAGGGTAATCAATGCTATTTTTTTGTGCCTGTCAAAATCGGATTTCCATGCTAAATAAATCGTTTTAATTGCCAACGGAACTATGATCACTGCTAATATTGAATGAGTTACTAATATAAAAAAATATAGATGCCTATAAAATCCTATACCTTGAAACTTTACACTACCTACTTTATAATGATATACGAGATATGATGTAAGAAATAAGATGGAAGTGCAAAATGCGCTTATCATACAAGTTTTATGCGCTGTGATATTTTTTCCTTTAATGAAAATAAACCCTAAAATAAGTAAGAGCGCGCTTATACTGTTTAGCATGGCATTTAACGTAGGTAATTTTGAGAAAATATCCCTATTTTTTACTAATTTATATAAGTCATCGTATAGTTTTTTTATGCTTTCCTCTTCCTTGCTGTCATAATATCCTTTTATTATTCCGTTTTCATCAACGAGGACGAATTTTGTGCTGTGCATAATAATATCTGCCCCTTCTTTTAACTCTTCTTGAGTTGATTTTTTTAATCCTAACTGAAAGGTATTGATGGATAAATTATATATTGTTTCTTTATCTCCTGTGAGGAATAGCCATCTATCCCTTGCTCCGAAATTTCTGGCATATTCTTGCAAAATATTAGTATTATCAAATTCAGGGTCACCGGTTATTGAGATTAAATATACGTTTTGATATTTTTCTATGACGTTTTGCATAACGGCGAAGTGGCTTGACATCATAGGACAGTACGTAGCGCACCTTGTAAAAATAAAACTGAAAATGCAAATTTTGCCTTTTAAAGTATCGTTTGTTATTATCGCGCCACTTTTTTCTGTTAGAGAAAATTTACCAATACGCTTTAAGCTTGGTAAGTCTAAACTATGTAAGTAAGCGCTAATAAGTAGTAAAAATAATAAGGCGTCATATCGTAATTTGCGCGTACTGTTTGCGCTTACTGTATTATATGATGCTATTTCTGAGATGGTGTTTTGGATTGCTTATAAATAAAATATGCGGTAGTGCCAAAAACTATGTAGGGTGCTCCTAATAAAAATAATATGGCGTTGTTTAAATTTCTTGCTATCTTTTGTCCTTCTGCAGACGTTTCTATTGCTGCTTTACACATAGCGCATTGCCCGTATAAACAGCCAATAGCCAGTAGCCAATAGCAAATAAATGCAATAACGACAAGTATCCGCTTAGTAAAGAGCGAAAAAAGCTTTCTGGTCATCAAATACTGATAATCTTTACAGGATTAGCATCAAATGAAATTAAGAAAAAAAGGATTAAACTCGTAACTAATATTCCAACGACAATGGTCATTGCTAAATTAACTTTTTCATGGCTTAAATGCATAAAGTTTAATAGTATAAGGGTTGCTTTGGATAGCATAAGAAGTAATAATAAAACTAACCTTACGAGTGGCATTTTTATATGGTCTGCCCCAATGGACAGAAATGTTATACACAAGAGTGCAAACCATGTTATCCAATATACTTTATAACTAATTGCTTTTGTTTCCATCTTTCATATAAGATAGAATAAGGTGAAGATAAATACCCATACTAAGTCAACAAAGTGCCAATAGAGTCCTACTAATTCTACTCCTTCTGCCGAATGTTTATTGAAAACTGATTTTAAGGTAGTTATCAGTAATATTATAACCCCTGAGAAAACGTGTGTTCCGTGAAATCCTGTTATCAGGAAAAAGAATGAACTGAAATGTGGAGCGTTCCAAGGGTTTGTGAATAATTTAGCTCCTTGATGTATAAAATGTGACCACTCGTATGCTTGCATTCCTAAAAACGTCAATCCACCAAGTATAGTAAGTAGTAAAAACAATACTATGGAATTTTTATTGCCTGTTTTTGCCGCACTGACAGCACTTGCCATAGTAGCACTACTTGAAATCAGAACAAACGTCATAACTGCAATGAGTTTTATGTTGAATATTTTTATCACGATAGGCCAATTTGAATAACCTAATCTTGTAAATCCATAACTTGCCAACAATGATGCAAATACAATGGCGTCTGAGATTATAAATATCCACATCATTTGCTTTGCCCAACTTTTCCCTAATGGTGATGGAACTGTTTCTTCTACTACTACCGACGTTTGCATATTGTCTATATTTTAAAAACAAATAATAAATACATAAGATAAACCCATAGACATGTAAAGTAATGCCAATAGGTGCTGCAGTTAGTTATGCTGTTTGAATTGCTTAGTAAAAATGGTTTTTTTATTCCTTTTATAAAAATTATGGATAACCATGCTATACCACCCAAAAAGTGTAAAATGTGAAACCCTGTTAAAATATAGAAAAATGAACTGTGGGGATTGGTGGATACGTGTATACCGTTTTTATGTAATTTTTGCCATATTAGAAATTGACCAAGTATAAAAATAATGCCGCACATAAGTGTAGAAAAGATGAGAATACCTCCTAATCTTATTTGCAGCTTTTTATATGCCTTCTTTGCTAATTCAAACGTAACGCTGCTTATTATTAAAATTAAACTATTCAATCTTAAAACTTTTGGCACCTGCATATATTTCCAATCATCAGAACTACTTCTTATTATGTAGGCGCTAGTGAATCCTGCAAATAGCATTGTTACTACTCCTAAAAAGAACCATATCATAATTTGTGTAGAATTGTAGGGATGAGAGCCCTTTATACGTTGCTCTGATAATTGCAGTTCCTGGGTTTTCATATTCTGTCAACTATCATCAAAATCATTAAAAATGGCAAATATAAAAATGAGGTGCAGAGTAAATTATAAGCCGCTTCACAAGTTACGTTTCTATAAAAATCCATTGCCCTGAACAGAAGAACTAAGCCAATGAAGATTGAACCTGCTAAAAATAATTTACCTAATATAAAAAAGCACGTAAATAATATTGACGTAATAATAAGTCCTATAACGCTGCTTATGGTAAATATTGCTGTTTTTGTGCCCAATCTATCTTGAACAGGCAATATTGTAAATCCCGCCTTTTCATAGTCATTTTTATATAGAAACCCTATAGCAAAAAAATGTGGGAATTGCCATAAAAATAGTATGGTAAAGAGTAGAAGAGAAGTAGCATCTAATTTACCTGTTACTGCAACCTGCCCCATTACAGCTGGTATTGCTCCCGCTATTGCACCCACCATAGTACAGTATAAACTTTTTCTTTTCATTGGGGTATAAACAAAAAGATATATAAGAAAAGCAGAGAGCCCCAAAATAAAAGTAATTGCATTTGTACTTCTTATAAGTAGCGCAAATCCTGCTAATGAAATCGCAACTGAAGCGAGAAACGCTTCAGTCAATCCTATCTTCCCTTTCGGAAGAGGTCTTGTGGCAGTTCTTTCCATAAGACCGTCATACTTTCTCTCTATAATTTGATTAAAGCCGTTAGCTCCCCAAACTATAAATAACGTTCCGAATACAAAACTTATAAACGCAGGGTATGACGATTGTGAGTTTAATTGCGCACCTAACCAAAAACTCATTATTGCACTAAATAAAACTAAAAACGATAAACGCACTTTGAATAAAACATAATAGTTGGATATCCTCTCTTTGACTAAGGAATACACTTTATTGATATATGTATCTATCACTGCTTCGCTTTGGACAAATACTCTCATTTTACATTACTGATAACAATGTCCACATTATAACTATATTTTTTTAAATTGTTATACAAAAAGAAAATTGCTCAGAAATTACCATACTTTCAAATTCCCCTTTTGTAGTTTACCTTCCATCCTTCATTCTTCATTTATTCCGAATTAGCGCGTTTAGAGCCCAACGCATTAAAGTAGCACAGGCATTCTTGCCTGTGAAAGACAAAGATACACAGACAGGAATGTCTGTGCTACTTAAACTTTCAAACCTTGAACTTTTCTTCGGAGAAATTCGTCTTATAGAGTAGAACATTTAAGACGAAGGAGGAAAAAATGAACTTAGAAGGTAAGAAGAATAGAAAAGATATATACAAGGCGGGCAAAAAAGGCAGTTTTTATATATGGTCAGTATCGATAAAGAAGTGTGAAAATTCCACTTTGAGGATAGGTATTACTATTTGGCTTTTCTTTTCATTTTGGAACATAATAATTAATCCTTTTTTGTTCTCTCAAGAAAAAAATACAAATCCTTCTGAGAAGATGCTATATATACAATTACCCGAAATAATAATAAATTCAGCAACATTGACCAATGAACAATTATTCAACATTCCGTATAAAGTAGATGTTATCCAAAAAACGGATTCGATACCGTCACTTTCGCGCAATACACCCAACTACTTACAGTTTGTTCCTAATATCAATATTCAAGAAACCGCATTTGGTCATGGCTCTCCTTTCATCAGGGGATTAACAGGTTTTAGAAATGTATACCTAATTGATGGTATTAGATTGAATAATTCTTTTTTTAGAGAGGGTCCTAATCAATATTTCAACACAATTGACAGTTATCTTATTGATAAAATAGAAATTATAAAGGGGCCTGTAAGCGTTCTTTATGGGTCGGATGCTATGGGAGGAGTAATTTCAATATCCACAATAAATCCTTCAACCAAAAAAGGCATTCATGAGCATTCTTCAATATATTTTTCCAGTGCCTCCAGCGCATTTATTGAAAGACAGGAAGTGCATTTTGGAGCAGAAAAGTTTTCATTCTATATAGGTGGAACATTAAAAAATTTTAATGATTTAAAAGGCGGGAAAAATACAGGCATCCAACCAATCACAGGTTTTAATGAAAATGACGGCGATTTCAAATTTATATATAAAATACAAGATAAAGGGTTTCTTACTATTGCTTATCAACATACTTTTCAGAATGATGTGCCCAGAACTCACAGAACAATATTTGCAATTCCTTTTAGGGATACAACAATAGGACAAGATAAAAAAGCCGTTTTTGACCAATGGCGAGATTTATTTTATATACAATATAGACAACAAGAAGGGGGGAGTTTTTTTGACGAACTTCACTCAAATCTCTCATACCACAGGCAAAAAGAAACTTTTTTCAGAATAGACAAAAATAACAAAAAGGAACTTAGATGGGCAAATATAGAAACTATAGGTAACTTCTTATATTTTAACTCAAAAACAAGTATAGGTCAACTAACTTTTGGTTATGATTTATATTATGACATAGTAAATAGTAGAGGGTTGGATATATCTGCCACTGGAACTCCCACATTTTTTGCAAGAGGGGAAGTTCCAGACGATGCAACATACCTTCTATCAGGTTTGTTTGTGCAAGATGAATATAACATAACAAACAGATTAAAAAGTATAAGTGGAATAAGATTACAATATGCTAGAGCAACTGCTGATAAAGTAGATCCTAATCCCGCAGGAACTGACCCAAACCTTGTTCCTTTTCAGAAGGATTTTGTCCATATTGTCCCATCTCAGAGATTTTCCTACTTATTATCAGAGAGATTAAACTTTATATTAGGTATTTCAGGTGGTTTTAGAGCACCTACATTTGATGACTTAGCGGCGGTGCGACTGGTGATGAGTGGACAAACTGATATGCCGAGTCCCAATCTTTCGCCAGAAAAAAGTTGGAATATAGAGACGGGAATAAAATACACTAACCAAAAAATCTACTTTAGCGCATTTTACTTTTACAATAAACTTGAGGATCTAATAAGAAGAGTTGCTCAGAGCTCGCCACCCAATACTTTTCGCAAGGAAAACTTTTCCAATGGATTTATTCAAGGGGTTGAACTTGATTTAGAATATAATTTTTATAAAAGATTTTATCTTTATGGAAATTTTGGATATCTCGATAGTGGAGCAGATGCGATTTCCGGCTCAACTGTTATTAGAGCACCTCTTGATAAAATTCAACCTCCAATATTAAATATAGGGATAGAATATAAAGATAAGAAATTTAGTGGTATACTTTATATCAAAGCAGTAGGTAAAAAAAGTCCTTCACAATATTCACCATCCGACAAACAAGATACCCAGAGGCTGCCCCCGTCCGGCCTGCCAGGATATACTATATTTAATGCAGGTTTTAACTACTTATTTAAAGATAATATAAAAGCCACCTTGTGGATAGAAAATATATTTGACACTGATTATCGGGTGGTAGGTTCAGGTCAAAATAGTGCGGGGTTCAACATAATTTCAAAGATAGATATATCGTTTTAAACCATTTATTCCACTATTTTGTTACTTTGACCAACGCTGGTCTGTGCTCTTTTACTCTTATTTCCTATGGGTTTGCGAAGAAGAGCCATTTATAATAAATAGTATTCTGGTAGCAGCGAAGTTGCTTCTACCCCAAACTCTTCTATTTAACTCAGAAATTACCACAAAAAGGAAATACCTTAAAAAGTCAAATGTCAAAACTCAAAGGTCAAAAGTTCAAGGTTTAAAGTTTAAAAGTTTAAGGTTTAATGAAAATCCAACTCGCTAAACTTGTAATAAAATAATAAATACTGAATAGAGGGAATCCGAAAGTGTGGTAATTTCTGTATTTAACTATACACATTGAATTTTTACATTTTTACTATTATAATTAACTACATAGCAAATACAGTTATGGAAGATGCGTCTATATACGATACGGACGTATTCCATGTTATTGGATTATTGGAAGAATTAGAATCGTTAGGTGGGAAAAGCGATTTAAATACCATTACTTCCCGAACTAATATGGAATATGGTGATTTACAAAAAATCGTTAAGGTATCGGAAAAATTGGGTGTAGTAAATACCCCTGGATCAGACATAGAATTAACAGAATCAGGCAAAAAAATAGCAGTATCCAATATCCATTCTCGCAAGGAAATATTCAGAAATTTGCTTGCCAATACGGATATATTTAAACATCTTATTGCCTACATTGATACCCAGCCATCAAAATCAATAACTATGGAAGAACTTGAAAATTATGTAAAAACACATATACCACGTGCTGAACTGCAGCAGGTAATAAAAGGATTACTAAATTACGCTACTTTTGCAAATCTATTGCGTCTGAACCGCCGTACAAATACTATCTCAATTCCCAAACCTAAGATAAAAAGTTAGTTATCCTAAGTAAACCACTACCACGCATATCTAGCAAAAGCCCTGTTTGCCTCCGCCATCTTATGCGTTTCTTCTTTTTTCTTTATAGCAGAGCCCTCGCCTTTATAAGCAGATAATATCTCTTCTGCAAATTTATAAGAAAATGGCTTCCCTTTCTTTTCCCTTGAATACTTTATTAACCATCTTATTGCTAACGATGTCTGTCTTTTAGGAGATACTTCAACAGGCACTTGATAAGTAGCACCTCCTATTCTACGCGGTTTTAGCTCAACCTTCGGTTTTACATTTTCTATCGCCTGTTTTAACACATCCTGAGGCTGTTTATCCGGTAATTTATTCTTTATCACTTCAAGTGTTTTGTAAAATAATTTCTGAGCAATTGATTTCTTACCATCTCTCATTATACAGTTTATTATTTTACCAAACAATAATTCTCCATACACCGGATCCGGCTCTAAAAGTCCTTCAAATGATTTATACTTCCTTGGCATAATTAGATTGCTATTATATAATTATTTTTTATTAAATCTCTATTCTTCTAAATCCTTCTCTAACTCTCTATAATTCCTTTCTCCCAATCTTACCGTCTTTATCTTTATCTCTTTTGTAGCCCGCTCAAACTGATTTGCCACATAACCCCCTGTATATACCTTAACCAATATTTCATCTGCTTTATCTTTCCTCAAATCTTTTAATATATTTTTGAAATCATCTATATTCCTTACTTCTTTCAAACCTTCTGCACCTTTACCAATCGCTAATATAATATCACCCGCATATATTCCTGCCACATTAAAGGGATCTCCTCTTTTAGCAAAAACTACGACCAACCCATTAATGTCGTCAGCAAGACGATTATCATATTTATAATCGTAAGTAATAGGTTTAACCTTTATACCAAAAAACCTAAATTCTACCTCATCTATATCGTCAAAATATGTTGGTTTTTCAATAGTTACTATATTCGCTTCCTTTTCAACATATTTACCGTTTTCATTTCGAATAAATTTAATTTTATATTCTTTACCTATCTCCAATTCATTTAACCAATCAAAAAATTCTCCTACTTCCTGAGGTTTATCAAAAACAGTCTTTTTACCGGCAACTTCTATAATTATATCATCTACTTTTAACCCTGCCAGTTCCGCAGGAACCTTCGGTGGAATGCTTGCAACCCTCAAACCTGCTATATCTTTTGATAGTTTTAATTCCTCTCTTAAATCCTCTGAGATCTTTTCTAAAGAATCTGGTAAAAAGCCCAACCATCCTACCTTCTTTTCTTTCGGTATTCCCTTAATTATTTCAGTTAATTTGGATTTTGTAAATAACAATCCATATCTACTATTATCCACACTCTCATCATAGCCACTCGTTGAGAAATCCTCTTCTCTTTTACTCGCCCTCCTTGTTATTGGTGATTCAAACCCAAATCCTAAGATATTCAAATTGGGGTCCACTATAATTTCAAAATTCCAACCAATAGAAAAATCATATTTACTACCTTCAAACTTATACAATATAGCATCTTTCCTTACCCAAAATGGAAATCCAAACTTTTTCCCCTTCGTGTCTAATTCTAATCTATATACTTCATCCCCCGCTTTTAAATTCAACTTCTCTTCCTCTACCACTTCTAACGGCTGTAAATCTAATTTTTGACCAGGTTTAAGTTTCAATTGAAAATATGCTAGGTCATAATCTTTATTAAGCCCCAAAAATTTTGCTGGCACTTCTATATCTTTACCTATATATACCCGCGCAAATTTAGGCTTTACCCTTCCAAAACCAAGACTCTTCGCAGAAAAACTAACAGAGGCGCTATCAACAATTTTCCACCCTCCTACATCAGAAATTACACCTCCATCAGTTATCACTACTAAATCGTTATTTATAATTATTGCCCGTTGCACAATCTCTTCTTCTATTTCCGTAGAACCCCACCTTGTCCTTTTTATTGTAAATTTAATAGGAACCACACTTTTGCGTAAACGAGATATAACCTGCTCAAAGTCAAGAGTAAATAGTGATGAAAATACAAATAGTCCAATTAAACCTCCTACTTTATACGCTTTCGCTTTCATATCACCCTCCTTATTATCATTTAATTTTGAACGTTTAAAGTTAGAACCATTATTTACCAGATACTAACTTTTCTACATCTTTAAAAAATTTATATTTAATTGAATTACCGCTCAAAACAGTAAGTTTTATTTTTTCTGGTCTTCTTTTTTCATAATCTTCTATAACTTTCTTAAAAGTATCCATATCAGTTATAGGTTTGTCATCTATGTATTTTATAATATCACCTGCAGACAATCCGGCATTGGAAGCAATAGAACCTGTTTCAATACCCTGCACAAAAACACCCCACGGTTCTGTAAGTTTTTCTTTTACTGCCACTTTTTTCACTATTTTTTGGGCAGAAAAACCATATATTTCTGACGCATAAAAATCTTTCTCTCTTTGCAAGCCAGGCTCCTCTGCCATAGAAGGTATTTCCCACAACTCCCATTCTTCAGGTATCACTTTTGTATCAAGTATTTGTCCATCTTTGTTTCTAACTTTCACTATCACCGAACTGCGTGGCGGCTTGCCCGCTAATAATCTAAGTATTGGAGGAACTTCTTCTTTTACAGAGGCAGATAATTTTACACCATCTACTTCTAACAAAATATCTTGACCTCTTATACCTGCTTGATATGCTGGAGAACCTTCTACAACATCCGAAATAAACACCCCTTCTGCATCATCAGGTAATTTATATAACTCTTTCAATTCATCACTCAACTCACCTAATCTCCATCCATAGTATGCCCAATTTGGTTTACCATACTTTAGCAATCTATTTACAACGTCCTCAACAACATCAACAGCTATCGCTAAAGAAAGTCCCCCTATAACACCCCTTGCATTAACACCTATCTGTTCCCCCTTCATATTTATAAGGGGACCACCACTATTACCACCATAGATAGGCGCCGTATGATGTATCCAGTGCACAATAGGATTGTCCGACTGCCCAACATCGGGATTGGACTCAAAATCTAAACTTAATACTCTTTTTTTATTTGCCACTATACCGAGTGTTATCGTTTGCGAAAATCCGAAGGGACTCCCCAACGCAAAAACATAGTCACCATCACTTACCTCATCATATCTACCAAATTTTATAGGTTCAAACTTTATGTCTTTCAGTTTCTCAGTTCTCTTTAACTTTATCAAACCTAAATCAGTCAAAGGGTCTTCACCTACTAACTCCGCATTAACTTTTTTCTTATTCCATAACGTAACCCATATCTTTTTAGCATCTCCTACACAGTGATAATTAGTTATTACCAATCCATCCTCCGATATTATAGAACCACTGCATAATGAAGTATATTTCTGCTTCTTACCGTATAAATAATACTCTTTAACCATTTGTATGTTAACAATCGATTTCTTTAATTTTTCAGATAAATATGCTATTCTTTTTTCTAACACTGACTTTTGATATTTACCTTGATTCACATTAGATTGACACCCTATAACCAACATCAATAGCGCAATACTAAAACTTTTCCAAAAACCTTTCATCTCTTTCCCTCCAAAAAAACATTAATCATTCTCATAATCTGCTATCGTCGATATAATATACGCAAAAAAGCATAAAATAATTGGTACTACCGCCTTCTAACGAGCCGAGATTATAATTTTTTTTAACTATCATAATAATGGTAAATATGTTTTCAATTCGTAGTCAGTCACTCTAATTCTATACCTTTCCCATTCTATTTTTTTGTTATTTATAAAGTTCTGAAATATATGTTCACCTAATGCTTTCTTCACAAGTTCACTTTTTTGAGTATATTGTATTGCCTCTATCAAACTACCTGGTAAAGTTCCAATATTCATCTTTTTTCTTTCTTCTTCCGACAGTTCATATACATTAATCTCAGCAGGTGGTGGCGGTGTTAAGTTTGCCCTTATACCTTCTAAGCCTGCTTGTAGTAAAACAGAAAATGACAGATACGGATTGCAAGCAGGATCCGTTGCTCTATATTCTATTCTGGTAGCCACCTCTTTCCCAAGATAATATTGAGGGACCCTTATAAGGTCAGAACGATTTTTCCTTGCCCATGTTAAATAAACAGGCGCCTCATAGCCCGGAACCAATCTTTTATATGAATTCACCCATTGATTACATACAAGTGTAAATTCAGGAGCAAACCTCAATATGCCTGCAATGAAATTTAAACATGTCTTGGAAAGATACATTTCTGCATTTCTATCAAAAAATGCATTCTTGCCATTACTAAATAAAGACATATGGGTATGCATACCAGAACCATTTTGCCCAAAAATGGGCTTCGGCATAAAAGTAGCATAATACCCATTCTTTCTTGCTACTTCTTTTACGATGTATTTATACAAAATCACCGTATCTGCTGTTGTCAATGCATCAGAATACCTGAAATCAATTTCATGTTGCGAATGAGCAACCTCATGATGTGCCTTTTCAACGTGGATCCCTAAACCTTCTAAATTTTCTACCGTTTCCTGACGCAATCTCATACTTTCATCCGCCGAAATTAAATCAAAATAACCTGCATCATCAAGAATTTCCGTAGAATGAGGCGTCTTAAAATAAAAGTATTCTAACTCAGGACCTGTATAAAATGTAAACCCCATTTTCTTAGCATCCTCTAAATTTTTCTTCAAACAATAACGCGGATCCCCCTCAAAAGGTGTTTTATCTGGATTATATATATCTACAAAACATATAGCACATTTTAAACCACCTATATCCCACGGTATAACCTTCAACGTGTTCAAATCTGGAATACAAACCATATCGCTTTCATCTATTCTTGTGAACCCTTTAATAGAAGAACCATCAAAGCCAAATCCTTCTTCTATTCCTTCAGCAAACTCATGAATCGGGACCGCGAACATCTTAAGAAACCCTAAAATATCCGTAAAACATAGTTTTACAAACTTCACATTTTCCCTTTTTAATTTTTCAACTGCCTCCTCTCTTGTAACCATCCCCCTTCCTCCTTAATTTTTAACTATAATCATCGTTCTCCATTTTCTTTTCTTATCTTCGTGACAATCCTACCCATAAAACTAAACACTAAACTTAGTATCATAAAAAAAAATATATAAAGAATATTTAAAAAAACAAAAAAAATAGGACTATAAAAAGTATTGAAATGATATTTAGACAACGGCATATATTCATAAAAATAGGTAGAATTAACTGCATCCATATTACAAACATAGTGGAAAAAATATAATAAGATATTCAAATTAAGCAAAATATTGTATATATCATATCCAAATAACGTTGTAGTATAAGGATAACTGTTATAAACTATATTTCCCACAAACCACCCAAAAACGTTAAACCACCCTATACAAAAAATAAATAGATTTAAATTAGTTACAAGTTTCCTAACAATAAATACAGAAAATACGTATACAAGTAAAACAATTACAAAAGGTGCTAGCCTGAGCATAAAACAATTCCTCCAACATATAACGTCAATGTATCAATACAGAGTACCAGCTTCGAATTCCGTCGGTATAGGTATATTTAAAATCTTCAAAATAGTTGGTGCAACACTTGCAAGCCCCGCGTTTTTAATAAGGTCAATATTCTTCAATCCACTTTCATTTATAACAATAAATGGAACAAGATTGGTTGTATGAGCAGTATGGGGCATTTTTGTTTCATAATAGACCATCTGTTCACAATTACCATGATCAGATGTAATTACAATTGTTCCTCCATAAGAGAGAATAGTTCTTACCAGAACGCCTAATATATAATCTATATACCTTAATGCATCTACTGTTGCATCTAAATTTCCTGTATGTCCAACCATATCGGGGTTAGCGTAATTTACTATATAAATAGGAAATGACTGCGAATTTATCACCTCCAATAATCTTTTAGTTATTAAAGGAGCGCTCATCTGGGGCACAAGGTCATAGGTAGCAATTTTTGGCGATGGGATTAAAACTCTTTCCTCACCCCAAAAAGGTTCTTCCCTTCCAACATTCAAAAAATAGGTAATATGAGCATACTTTTCTGTTTCCGCTATCCTAAACTGTTTAATCCCGTTTCTGCTTATGACTTCACCGAGAACGTTTCTATAGGAAAGTGGTGGAAACATACATGGTAAAGTTTGGTTAGGAAAGTATTCCGTAAATGTCACATAAAAAATCTTTCTAAAAACTGTTCTTACAAACTCGGAAAATTCCAATTCGGCAAATGCTCTGGTTATCTGCCTTACCCTATCTGCTCTGAAATTAAAACATATCATACTATCACCATCTCTTAAAATATATTTTTGAGCGGTATCCTTATCAAATAAAACCGTGGGTTTTATAAATTCATCTGTTTCATTTCTATCATAAGCAGCATTTACCGCTTCTATAGGATTGTCAGCCCTAAAACCTTCCCCTAAAGTTATGGCATCATAGAACAATTTTGTTCTGTCCCATCTCTTATCCCTATCCATTGCATAATACCTGCCTGAAATAGAAAAGATGATGCCACAACTATACTTCTCCATAAAATCAGATAATTTCTTTATATATTTACTACATATTTTCGGTTCGGTGTCCCTACCATCTGTTATGACATGAAAAATGACTTTATCTTTTGAGAAGCCATTTTGTGCGAAAAATTCTATTAGAGCAAAATAATGCCTGTCGACGCTATGAACTGAACCATCAGAAACAAGCCCCAACAAATGCACTTTACTATTGTTTTCTCTACAATTCTTAACCACCTCTAATAACAGCGGGTGTGTAAAAAAAGACCTATCCTTAATTGCCCTATCAATTCTCATTATGTCTTGCCATGGAATCCTGCCCGCCCCTATCGTCATATGCCCTACTTCAGAGTTACCCATAACACCTTCTGGTAATCCAACATATTCCCCAGAAGCATACAGATAGGTATGGGGATAGTTATTTATAAAATTCTTGTAGTTATTCATTTGGGCTAATTCTATAGCATTGCCTTCTCTATTTGAACTTACTCCAAATCCGTCTAAAATTATAAGTAACAGCGGAGTATTTAGTAAATTCATACAAGTATTTTATAATATAATATAAATAATGAAAAAATATGGAACAAAAGCGATAGAGCAAGCAACACTGGAGACATGGGATAACCCCGAAATGAAAAATGATTACCTTATCGAAATCACCTTCCCAGAATTGTCGTGTATTTGCCCACGAAGCGGATATCCTGATTATGCAACTGTTACCATCTTATACATCCCCAAAGATAAAATAGTAGAACTGAAATCATTAAAATTATATCTCAATAAATTTCGCAATGAGCCGATTTCCCATGAAGCAATAACTAATAAAATATTCAACGATTTAAAAAAAGTTCTAAAGCCCAAATACCTAAAAGTTGTTGGTGATTTTCATCCGCGTGGCAATGTAAAAACAATAATCACCACTTCATCCAATAAAAAAGATTATAACACACAGTTTAAGCAGTAGTTATACCATTACAGTTTGAAAATCCATCTTTTAACCAAACTGTGCTCCTATCTACCTGATAAAGCCGATTTAGTACTTCCTACCTAAGTTTGGTTAATCTAAACCTCAACTCTACTTCCTCATAATTATTACCATCAATAGGTGTTTTACAATTTCTACTTACAGGGGAATATCCTAAATACTCAGTATCTCCACTTCTACCTTCCGCTATAACTATGTATTCTCTATCTTTCTTGTAGCGGTTTTTAAAATTAAAGTAAAACTTGCCATCAGTCGGTGATTTTAATATTAACCGTTCCAGCGGTTCTATATTCTCATTACTATCAAATCCTTGCTTATCATATATAGAAATCTTTACACTGTTCAAATCATATAATAATTCATTACCATTATCATCTACAATCTTACTCGCTCTTACTAATATCTTTTTTATATAGTTCTTTTTAGCAAATGAATTTGTAGGTATCTCAATGAGCGCATAAGATTCACCAGTAGAAAGCAGTTCCCTTTTTATTCTTATATACAATTCATATAAATCATCTCTATCTTTAACTTTTCTACTTGCAACCTGAAGCCATTCCTTACCTTGAAAATATTGAACTTTCAGTTTGCCTAATCTTAACCTACCACCACCTAAATTCTCTAAATAAACCTTTGCTATTCCATTGTCTTCGTCCATGTTACCAAAATTTATATATGATTGACTTAAAGCAGTATATGGTTTACTTACATTTAGTTTGGTTTATGAGTAAAAGCAGATAGTGACAATTTATTTCTTATTAAGTAAGTTTTATAACTTCTTAAAAAAGTTGCTATTGAAGATGCAATACTACTTTCGCTTGAACACACCATTTCCTTTACAAACGCAATGGTCTCACCTGGATTGATAATGAATAAAATTCCTCCCGTTTCCTCGTCAACTACTACATCTGCTGTAAGATAAGCAATACCTTCTATAATACCCGCTATATCTTCTAATTTCACACTTTTAAAAGCATCTTTACAAACGTGCTTAATCAGTGCATATAAAGATGCAATCTGTCCAGCAGACCAGGATGTCCCCCACCCTACATCATAACCAGTACCTACATTTTGGTCTACTACACCATCCAGTGAATGTTCAGTAGGGTCTATTGTAGATAGAATTTGAGTAAATAGTGGATGTGCTGTTCCTCTCTCATGATCTGTAATTCCTCCAAAAGCATATAATAAATCCCTTTTACTGCTAATGTTTGAATAACTTGCCCGTTCCATCTTTCTCGTAATGGCACCTGCAATTGTGAAACCGGGAAGTTTTGCGAAATATTCATCCCATGAAGTTCCTTCTACACATCCT
>CAZWFP010000025.1:0-22598 GCA_964633175.1 uncultured Planctomycetaceae bacterium
ATTGCTTTTATTCCAGCCGTTCCCTCATTCCTGTCTATCAAGAAATTTATAACTGCCTTTTTTCTTTTTATAACAGGAGGAACACCATAGATAGAGATTGCAAGAATTTACAGGAAAATATACAACTTTTAGTTACATTTTCACGGGAATGGTTTAAGTATGCTGAGAAAATATATAGACGAAAAATATTGCCAGCATATATGAAAAGACTCAACCTCACGATGCAAAATAAAAATAGGCAAAATAAGATGACATATAAAGAATTTGTATACATCTTGCAGTATGAATTATTAATAAAACCTATTCTTACACGATTCAAAAGTCCTTCGGGAATACAGGAAGTTCCCCCATATAAAAATAATGAAAAGGTAGATAAATTTACCGAACTTATAAAAAAACATTTGGATAACCCACTCGTCAGTGAACAACTAAGGGAACTTGTGAATCTGATTAATGAAATAAGTTTGGCATTTTTAAGCGATGCAGAAATTAAAAATATGTCACTTGAAAGAGGAATAGAGCATATAAATAACGTATTTGAAGAATATAATGACAAAATATCAAAACTGCTAACCCTACTCAAATCTTCATCATTAAAAACAGAACTTGCCATCACAAATATTGTTTTGCTTTATAAAGAAATGTTAGAGATTCACGGTTCTCTGTTAAAGTTTAAAAATTCAAAAGAAAGAAATGATATTGAAAGTGTGCTAGATAAGTTCGCGCTTGTAAGAGAATTAACCACCCCTGTTGTTCTGTCTTTAAACTATTTACGCCCCTTGATTAATGAAAGTTGCGACCTGTCATTTATATCAAAAGATGAAGACATTCAGAAGTTTGTAAAATGTATATTTGCAGGCAAAAAACTCATAGAAGATTGTCTGAATAAATATTCTGACTTGCTTTTACCATTCTTTCAGTTATTAACATGGTATGGAAGCAAAGATGAAAATAGAGCAAAACTTTATAATGATTTCGCAAATATAGGAACTGATAAATCAAATGCTCCCACACTGCTTAAAAGTTTCTGTAACTCGTTAATGGTAAATGCAACCTGTCTGGAAGCCGTTCAAGCGTTAGAGTTCTCAACCCACCTATACACCTTATGTTCTAAGGTAACATGTGATATGGGAAACTTCTTAGGCGGTTTGCAATACTGTAGAGAAAAGTGTTCATATCCACGTTTCATCGGCAGGGGCAGCAAAACATATACCTGCTCAAGCCCTACCACTACTTGTCCCACAGGCTCTCCAGATGACCAAACATGCCAGAAGTTTTGCACACAACAGTTTCTAACTATCCCTTATGCCCAAAAACCTACACAAGGATATGACTTCTTTAAAAGTGATGAAAAAACAAAATATGACATAGCCACTATCTTTAATAAATGCTGTCAAAGTAAATGCTATGATGCTACCTCTGAGTTGAACTTTATAGATACTATATGTGACATTCCTTCTTTACATATTAACAACGAATTCTTCAACTTAGAAAACATAAAATACTATTTTGCCTATATATTACTAGATAACGATATAAATCTGGCTATGTTGCAAAGGCCGATGATAAAGGTTACTTCTTGCACCCAACAAGATTAGGCATCGTGGATTTTTCTCGATAGATTCTGCAATCATATAAATTGATAGAAAGGAATTTATTAAACATACGAAAGGCGATAACAAAAGCCTTGAGAAAATCCAATAAAACAGGTAGTGATGTAAAAATATTGCCTATAACCAAAAACAGAAGAGTAGATGTGATAAAAGAACTGGTAAAATTTGGATTTACGGAGATAGGAGAAAATAGAATATCAGAGATTGAAGAGAAATATCCTTATGTGTGTAACAGTTTCAAAATTCATCTCGTTGGGAAACTGCAAAAGAATAAGGTAAAACTTGCAATAAACCTCATAGAATTTATTCATTCAATTGACAGTTTGGAATTGGCAAAGACAATTGAAAATGAGCTTGCAAAAAAAGGAAAAGAACTGAAAGGACTGATAGAAGTCAATATTGCAAAGGAAAAAAGTAAAAGTGGTGTATATGAAGAGGATTTGCCAAATTTTTTAAAGGAGGTGTGCAACTTTAAATTCTTAAAAATAGTAGGGTTTATGACAATGCCGCCCCAGACGCAGAATCCTGAAAGTTCACGCCCTTTTTTTAGAAAATTAAGAGAACTTTTAGACAAATATTCTAGGGAAAAATTTGAAAATCTACAACTAACTCAGTTAAGTATGGGAACGACCCAGGATTATACAGTAGCCGTTGAAGAAGGTGCTACTATTATAAGAATCGGCGAAGCACTATTTTCTTTACCACCTCTTCATCCTATCTCACTATAATAATATCTGTCATTATTTACTAATATTTAATTCCCTTAATAATTTTCTTAAAAAGTGACTTTACGCTGGGTATATCATTTTAGATAATTTGCCACATAATTTTACGATTAATTGCAAAGCACCTATGAACTAATCTATTACGCAAAGCTGATATATAAGACCTTGGAATATTTCCATATTTTCCTTTTATTATAGTTGGTATGTTTTTTACGCTTCACCCATGATTTCTAACAATTTAGCAGTTGCCAGAACTATTTTTTTCATCTTTAACAAACTTTACAATGTCATATCCCCTTGTAAACTTCTCTATTTTGTGAATATTGTCCCAGATGTCTTTTATAAATATTTTGATCCTTTTTATTCCTTCCAAATTTTTCATACGAATTCAATTATAACTTTCCTTAAGTCAACTGCATCATATTCATATTGCTACTCGTTCTCTTTTTCTTTGATTTCTTCCAGAATTTTTTTTACTTCTTTATCAGTTGTCTGCAACTTTTCTTTGCAGTATTTTATCAAATACGCTGCTCTTTCAATCTTTTTGGTTAACTCATCCACACCAATGGTTTTATTCTCTACTTGGTCAACTATACTTTCTAATTCTGATAATGCCTGTTCATAACTTAATTTCTCATTTGCCTTTTCCATTTTTACCTCCTTTAAATGATTTTATCTTGCTTACAATTGTCCCATTATATAACTTTGTTAATATCTGTTCGCCATTTCTTAAACCTCTCACATTTTTTATCGGTCTACCTTTATAATATGTAATACTGTATCCTCTTCTTAAAACGTTTTTCGGGTCAAGCAGTTTTACCTTATTTTCAGTTTCGCTTAATCTCCTTTTCCATTCCGTCGAAAAATTTTCTATCGCAAAAGAAAGATTTGCTATCATTTCGTTTAGGTCGGTTTCTCGCTCTCCAAAATACGACTGATAACCCTTTTTTAAGCGTGTGGTGTATTCCTTTAATAGATAATTGTTGTCGGATAACTTTTTTGCAACGTTTAATGTTGAGTATATGTATTTAGAAACTTTTGCTTCTTCAAATCCTAACAATTTTTCTGCGCTATATTGTAATGTTTTACACAGGTCGCGAAGACGAAAGTTTCTTTCAGCGAGAAATTCATTTACGCATTGAGATGCTCGTTCAAACACAGATAAAACTTTCGTATAAAAAGAATATGCTTTTTCTACGATAAATTCAGCGCAAGCGGTAGGGGTTTTAAAATAAACACTTGATACTAAATCAACGCAGGAAACATCTTTTGTATGACCTATACCTGTTATTACAGGAAGAGGAAATTCTGCTACAGCCCTTGAAAGTTCATAACTATCAAAGCAGGTTAAATCTACCTTCGAACCCCCGCCTCTTATAATTACTACAAGATCAAAAAAGTCCTTATACAACCTAATCTTAGACAAAATATTTATAATGGAATCAGCGGCACTCTCACCCTGAACAATAGTGTCAAAAACATAATAGTAAAACCTGAAATTATATACATTCTTATCAAGATGATTAATAAAATCCTCTAATCCAGCCGACGAAACCGAAGAGACAATTGCTATTTTTTGAATAACAGTTGGCATTCGCACATTTTTATTCCTATTAATAAGGTTTTCTTTCTCTAATCTCTTGATAATCGCCTCTTTTTTAAGGTGCATCTCTCCAAGAGTAAATTCTGGTTTCACATCATTTATAACAAGTTTTAAACCATATAACTCGTGGAAGTCAATGTAACAATTAAACAATATCTTAATTCCCGCTTTAAATTCCTGCCCCGTTACATTTACAAAATTTTCTGATATTCTTATAAAATCGCTTGCCCAGATTACCGCATCTATCCTGGCTTTAATAGATATGTCTTCATCGCTATCCGTTTCTTCTTTCTCAATCAGTTTCAAATGGCAGTGCCCCTTCTGGCGGGGGTTAATTTCAGAAATTTCTGCTACAACCCAAAATCTTTTATTGAAATATTTATCTTTAACAACCTGCTTGAAATCACTTAATAATTCAGACAGTGTAATATACTCTTCTCTAATAACGGTTTTCAAATTCCCCATTTTCGTTCTTCACCCTTTTAGCCAACTATCATAAATAATGGCCATCATTTTGTTAAAAATTTCTTTACCCTTCGTTATCAGTGCAAGTATACTTTAAGGGAAGGGAATCTTTTACCTTTCTTACTTATTGATTCTGCCTCAATAAAAGCGATCCTTTGTTCCTTCATTTGCATCTTTAAAACTCTCTTTTCGATTTTGTATTTTAACGATTTTTATTAATAAAAATATGAAGTAGGATATGAAACTACCACAGAAGGTGAAACCTGAAGAAAAATTTATTACAAAAATGCCAAAAGTTGAACTACATATACATCTTGAAGGTGCAATACCTTTTGAGATGATTTTTGACTTCATCCAAAGAAGCGCAACAGAGACGGATATAAAAAGTTTAGACGACCTCAAGGCAAAATTTAAATATACAAATTTTACTGATTTTATCAAAACGTTCGTCTGGCAAACCTCATTTATAAAGCGCTATGATGATTTTGAGAAAATCTCTTATTCAGTCCTGAAAAATCTTGCTGCGCAAAATGTTAAATATGTGGAAGCATTCTGTTCCCCTGCTGATTTTCATAGAAACGGGTTGACAACGGAAGGTATCTTAGAATGCCTGATAAAAGGGAAAGAAAAGGCATTTAAAGATTTTGGCATAAGATGCCAACTAATAGTAGATCTTGTCCGAAATTATGGACCAGAAAAAGCATTCCAAACTTTGCAAGAAGTCACACCATTTTTAGGTAAGGGTGTTATAGGCATCGGTCTTGGCGGTATTGAAAGCAGATTCCCCCCAGAACTATTTGAAAATGTCTATAGAAAAGCCAAAGAACTAGGATTTAAATTAACCGCTCATGCAGGTGAAGATGCGCCAGCCAAGTCCATCTGGTCTGCAATTCAAAGGTTAGAAATACAAAGAATCGGACATGGGGTAAGAGCATACGAAGACCCTAAACTTTTGTCGTTTCTAAAAGAAAAGCAACTTCCCCTTGAACTTTGCCCAACAAGTAATGTAATGACGGGTATCTGTAAATCTATCAAAGATCATCCTATAAAAAAATATTTTGAAGATGGGCTGCTGGTTACTTTAAACTCAGATGACCCAACTATGTTTGAAACTTCTATAAACCAAGAATATTTATTACTTCACAAAGAACTTGGATTCAGTTTGGAAAAACTAAAAATAATCAGCACAAACGGAATAAAAGCATCTTTTCTTACAGAAAATGAAAAGATATCTCTCAACAACATATTTGAGAAAGAATTCAAGTTATTGCATAAAATTTTATAAGATATTAAAAGATGAAAAAAACCGTTGTATTCTTAAGCGATTTCGGCTATGATAGCCCATACGCCGGCATTTGTAAAGAGGTAATTCTTAACATAAACTCCAACATAAATATCGTAGATCTTACTCATAATATCCCGCCGTTTAATATAATCCCTGCAATATTCATATTAAGGAATTCTTTTACCTACTTCCCCCCAAACTCAGTTTTTTTGTGTATAGTTGATCCCGAAGTAGGTAGCAAAAGAAAAGGAATCATAGTAAAAGCATACAACAGATTTTTTGTAGGTCCCGATAATGGTATTTTTTCATTTATAGAAAAAACCAATATCCAGAAAATCATTTCAGTAGAAAATAAATCCTACTTTTTACCCGTGACCTCCTCAACATTCCATGGCAGGGATATATTCTCACCCGTCTGCGCATTCTTATCATCAGGCGTACCAATAGAAAACTTTGGACCCCAATTAAAAAGTATAAAAAGAACAAAAATACCTATGCCTTATTTCAAAAATAACACAATCTATGGTGAAATTATTTATATTGACCACTTTGGTAATCTCATTTCAAACATAGAAAAAGAATACATAGAAGACAGTTTCCCAGACACCAACAGGCTAAAAGTTGCTTTAATTTCCGATACAGAAGATAAGATGTTCGAAATGGAATTGAAAAAAACCTATAGCGATGTAAAAGTTGGCAGCTACCTCGCGCTTATAAACAGTTTCAACCTCTTGGAAGTGTCTATAAATTGTGGTAGTGCTACGCAGCACTTTGGGAAAGGTGTCGGCACAAAAGTTATAGTAAAACCGCTTTACACTAGGTTTTAGCCATTACTTATTAGTAAGAAGAGATAAAGGAAATCTAACAATGAGCAAGCAAATACTGAGTATCAGTAAAGGTATAAAACCACAGTAGAAAACATATCCGTTTAAAATATATAGATAAGAATTAAAGGAGATAGTTTTTGTTGAAGACCATTTTTACCTTAGTATATTTATAATGCGTATTAAGTATTTCATATATGAGATTGCAACTTACTCTATCTCATAAAAATTATTTTTTTCAGCAGTTTTTTAATTATAAAGACCCCAAAGAACATTGAGCACAGGATAAACGTAATAAGGGGCGTTGTAGAAATATTTATTGATAATACACTTATTATTATTGCAATGAACCCCAGTATGTAAGCGAAGATTAGTGAATACCAGAAATTTGTGAACAATAATAGAGAGGTCAAAGAAGGTATTACAAGGAGTGTGAAAACGGCAAATACACCGACAAGTTTTACTGAAGAGGTTACAACAAGCCCTAATGAAAAGTAGAAAATCCCATCTAAAATATAACTTGTATTTCCGGAGAGGTATCTTTTTATCAAGAAAAAGTTTATTAGCAGTATAGGTAGATAAAGTGATAATATATGGATTAAGTCCTCCTTTGATATCGTGACCAGTGACCCTAAGAATGCCTCTCTTATTGCTTCAAAGCCACCTGGAATATTTTCTACAATTAGGACACTTATAGAGAATGCGAAAGCATAAAGCATTGCTATTATACCTTCAAGTAGTTTTTTCGTATCTTTATCGGTTAGTATCACAAGCAAAATGGTGGGGATGAGGACGGAAACAACAGATATAATCTGCGGGGGGATTTTTGAGATAAATTCTATATGTTTTATCTGGGACAGATAGTTAAACAGTAGATATCCTAAAGAGGCAAACTGTGCCATAGCCAAATCCAGAAATACTATGCCTCTTCTTAAAATTATCTGACCGAAGAAAGCATGAACAATAACTAAAAACAAGCCCGTAATCGCAGGAATAAGAATTATGCTGAACAATTCCTTATTCACATTTATTCTCCTTGATTGCTTTGTAAATCTTTGTAGAAGTCGTTTGTAACCATTCGAAGTAATTGTATGGATTGGTAGACACTATTATTAAGCATGGTGCGGTTTTAGATTTGTTTTTTATAAACTCGGCGGTCTTTACAGGATAGAACGGTTCTACCAAAATCGTTTTTATTTTCTCCTTATCTATTTTTGTAATTAGTTCAGTAAGTCGGGCTGTAGATGGGGGAATCCCCGGCTTTAATTCTATTACTTCAAATTCAATCAGTTTAGAAAACAGGATAAAGTAAGTGAATGATTTATGATATGGTAAAGTTTTCTCACCTTTGATTTCATTAAATTTTTTCGTTAGCCCATCCCACTCGTTTTCTAAACCTTTCTCTTTCAAATAATCGGATAATTTATCCTGATTCCATCTTTTATATAGTAAGTCACTTTTTATTGTAGAAACAACTTTTTTGCCAAATAGGATGGTATCCAATTCTTTGTTAAGGTCTTCCAGATTTTTTCTGTATTTTTCTTCACTATCAGAGTATATTTCTTTGAGTTTGTCAAATACTGCCTGTGCCATTTTTTTGAAATTTACAGGGTCAAGGTAAAAATGAGGATTGCCCTGAGCGTGTAATTCTCCTTTCGTTCGTTCAACTGTTTCTGGTATCTCTATTATGTCAACGTAATTTGCAAGTTCAAGGTAGCCCTTATTACCTTTCAGTAAGTCCGGGTTGTTAGCTGACTTTAACAGTGCATCTACATATACTTCAAAATCTGATGTCATCAGGATTAGAAGTTTAGCGTTTTTTAACGTGGCTATATATGACAGTTTTGCATCAAAAAGATGTGGGTCGGTGCCTTCTTTTAGTAAGGCAATGCTCAGATTTGCTTGTTGTGTTATTTTGTCCACTATGAATTTGATTATAGGCAAGGTGACGACAATTTCAGGATTTTTCTGCTGGGGGAGAATACTAACTATTAACATTATCATACTCAAAATTATTCTTTTCATATTATTTCTCTCCTTATTAGATTACTATTTCTCAAAACTTCTAAACTTTGCATTTTGAGTTTCGGCTTTCTTAGTAAACGTGTGCCCTGTGCTTGCCAACGCCAAAATTTAATTCTATTAAAAACAGATTTTCATTTGTCTGTTGTCTTATCTGATAATTAAGGCGTAAGAAAGAAAATTCTGATGGTATAATGTCAAAAACTATACCATATGCGTTTTTGTATGTATTTTCATCTAATCTTTTTACGAAACTGAAATCCAACCCCGCTGCCAGATATTTTGAAAAATTGTAATATAAGAGTGTATAGTTGCTGTATTTATTTTCATCAATTGGTGCGTTCTGAACTTTTGCAAATATATTCTCTGTTAATATGTTGACCTTGTTATACGGAGCGTTTGTGTTTTTCCATCGGTATTGAAGCGTATTTGCTATAAAAAACGTATTTCCATCAAACTGATTCGCTCCATATGCAATTGAAAAGGTGGATTCTAAATCGCTCGTATACGCAAAAGTGAAGAGATTTTTTACGCTCAAAAGTGGTAATATGTGTGAGGAATTAGAAGTAAATATTTTAGAATTTCTGTTAGTGAGAAGATATAGTGAAATTTCTGTATAGGGCTTCTCTATTTGATAGTATAACTGCAATCCTTCTGTTCTAAAACCTTCATTACCGTTGAAATATTCATCATAGTAGAGAGGAACTTCACCGAATAGCCGCTGGTGTGTATGCCAGGTATTTGATTTTGTAATGGGGATAAAGAATCTCCCTATTCTTACCCCTAAGTTCTTAATGCCGCTGTATTTTACATAAGATTCTTCCAGGTCTATTTCCATTTCTCCCGCCTCATTTCTTTCTAATGATATAAAAGCGTCGTAACTTACAAAATACGGATCAACTGTGCCTGAAATGGCAAATTCTATTTCATTCGTAAAAAACTTTTGGTCGACTATATTGCTGCCTCCAAGAAATCTAAAATCACCTATTACAGAAATATCAGGTAGGTAAGATAATCTCCCTATTTGTTGTCTGAACCTTTGATTTTCTTTTTTCTCTTTCTCAAAATCTCTTGCCAAACTTTCCTGTTCTATCTCTTTATCCTCAATCTTCTCTTTTAATTCTTTTATCTGTTTTTCCAGTTGAGCTACTTTATCCTCATATTCCGCTTTCATTTTTTTTACCGCTTCTATCGTTCGTTCCACCTCTTTAAGTTTTTCACCTACGTCTATTTCCTGCGCAAAGGGAGTTACAGGAATTATCCATATAAACAAGAGTATTAATTTTTTCATATATTATCCTCCTTATATTTTGTATTACCTGATTACTAAAAAGTAAAAGAAAAGTTAAAAAGGAGGTGAACGGAAGGACTTTGCTAAGTATAGGACGTATCTATCATGCGTAAAACGTCTTATGTATGCATCAAGATATATGGAGAAAAAGAACATAGAAAACGTGAATAAAACGGGTATGCTGAAGATAACGAGATTACAACATAATTGGCAATGCTCAGTAGTATGATTTATGGTTAAGATAGTGAAAGTTAGGACAAGCAGGAGCGAAATTAATTTATTCATCTGTTTGGTAGGGGGTAGGATTATATAAAGTTTTTATGAATTTTATCAGGTTTGCAAATAGTAATTTTAATGTTAAAATATGGATTGAACTTTTGTGATATGAAATCTTATAACAAGATACTATTAGTGTCAATTCTGACGTTGGTTTGCATGTTATCATACATATCCAACAATGATTTTCCTAATGTTAAATTGAGGTGCACTAAAAAAAAGTTACATCCGGTACCACATCATATACCAAGCTTTGAAAAGTTGTTGAAAAAGTTTTCTATTGCGAGGGGCAGAAATTATATGAAAATGTTTAGGAAAATTAATAAATTATTTATGGACCCGACAAACTATTGGGTTTTCCAGCATTTATATGAAAACATGTTGAAATATCCTTATAGGGCAAGGTCGTATTTGAACAATTTAAGAGAATTCTATCTGTTAAGCAGAAATAAAACATCAATATGTAACCCTGAAAATATAATATATTTAGATATTATGTGTAAAAATGGATTTAATAAAAAAACATTCTGGATAGGTGTTTGTTCAAAAGGAGGTAAAGGAGATGAAAGAGGTGATATATATGCAAAAGAAGATAAGGTTTTAGACGTATTCGAAAGGGTTGGAAGAAACATTTCGTCAACTATTAGTGCTAATTCCTACATAGGTGTTCCCACAGAGGGTTATGTATGTAATAAAGAGCCATTTTTTATTGCACAACTCTTTAACGGAAAATTCCGCTATTGGAGAGGAAGCAGAAGAAGCGATATTTATGATGAAATAAGAACTGTTAAGTTGGATTCCCCTGCATTTATTGGTAGGAAAGGTGATAAATGGAATTTTGTGTATAACCTTAAAACTACAAACATAATTTATGATAGAATATTGACACCTACCGAGAGAATAATGGCTCCACTCTTTGCTTTTCATTCCGATGAAGAGCAGTATTTAAAAAATCTCTACATGAAAAATATATTTTTTGGATATAGAAACAATAAGTGGTTTTTAAATGAAGATTATAAGGAAGTCGCAGAATACGAGGATATAAGATACGTAAGTGTGGGAGAGAAAATTTACTTTTACAAGAAGGAAGATAAATGGTTTTACGTATACAAATCTAAAGCACTTGGCCCATTTAAAAAGGATTTCTTCAAGGATGATACCGCAGACAAGAGGGCATATAGTGTGTCTTCTTATATAATAAAAAAGTGTTATACCTTAAGAGATAAAGGAAATCTAACAATGAGCAAGCAAATACTGAGTATCAGTAAAGGTATAAAACCACAGTAGAAAACATATCCGTTTAAAATATATAGATAAGAATTAAAGGAGATAGTTTTTGTTGAAGACCATTTTTACCTTAGTATATTTATAATGCGTATTAAGTATTTCATATATGAGATTGCAACTTACTCTATCTCATAAAAATTATTTTTTTCAGCAGTTTTTTAATTATAAAGACCCCAAAGAACATTGAGCACAGGATAAACGTAATAAGGGGCGTTGTAGAAATATTTATTGATAATACACTTATTATTATTGCAATGAACCCCAGTATGTAAGCGAAGATTAGTGAATACCAGAAATTTGTGAACAATAATAGAGAGGTCAAAGAAGGTATTACAAGGAGTGTGAAAACGGCAAATACACCGACAAGTTTTACTGAAGAGGTTACAACAAGCCCTAATGAAAAGTAGAAAATCCCATCTAAAATATAACTTGTATTTCCGGAGAGGTATCTTTTTATCAAGAAAAAGTTTATTAGCAGTATAGGTAGATAAAGTGATAATATATGGATTAAGTCCTCCTTTGATATCGTGACCAGTGACCCTAAGAATGCCTCTCTTATTGCTTCAAAGCCACCTGGAATATTTTCTACAATTAGGACACTTATAGAGAATGCGAAAGCATAAAGCATTGCTATTATACCTTCAAGTAGTTTTTTCGTATCTTTATCGGTTAGTATCACAAGCAAAATGGTGGGGATGAGGACGGAAACAACAGATATAATCTGCGGGGGGATTTTTGAGATAAATTCTATATGTTTTATCTGGGACAGATAGTTAAACAGTAGATATCCTAAAGAGGCAAACTGTGCCATAGCCAAATCCAGAAATACTATGCCTCTTCTTAAAATTATCTGACCGAAGAAAGCATGAACAATAACTAAAAACAAGCCCGTAATCGCAGGAATAAGAATTATGCTGAACAATTCCTTATTCACATTTATTCTCCTTGATTGCTTTGTAAATCTTTGTAGAAGTCGTTTGTAACCATTCGAAGTAATTGTATGGATTGGTAGACACTATTATTAAGCATGGTGCGGTTTTAGATTTGTTTTTTATAAACTCGGCGGTCTTTACAGGATAGAACGGTTCTACCAAAATCGTTTTTATTTTCTCCTTATCTATTTTTGTAATTAGTTCAGTAAGTCGGGCTGTAGATGGGGGAATCCCCGGCTTTAATTCTATTACTTCAAATTCAATCAGTTTAGAAAACAGGATAAAGTAAGTGAATGATTTATGATATGGTAAAGTTTTCTCACCTTTGATTTCATTAAATTTTTTCGTTAGCCCATCCCACTCGTTTTCTAAACCTTTCTCTTTCAAATAATCGGATAATTTATCCTGATTCCATCTTTTATATAGTAAGTCACTTTTTATTGTAGAAACAACTTTTTTGCCAAATAGGATGGTATCCAATTCTTTGTTAAGGTCTTCCAGATTTTTTCTGTATTTTTCTTCACTATCAGAGTATATTTCTTTGAGTTTGTCAAATACTGCCTGTGCCATTTTTTTGAAATTTACAGGGTCAAGGTAAAAATGAGGATTGCCCTGAGCGTGTAATTCTCCTTTCGTTCGTTCAACTGTTTCTGGTATCTCTATTATGTCAACGTAATTTGCAAGTTCAAGGTAGCCCTTATTACCTTTCAGTAAGTCCGGGTTGTTAGCTGACTTTAACAGTGCATCTACATATACTTCAAAATCTGATGTCATCAGGATTAGAAGTTTAGCGTTTTTTAACGTGGCTATATATGACAGTTTTGCATCAAAAAGATGTGGGTCGGTGCCTTCTTTTAGTAAGGCAATGCTCAGATTTGCTTGTTGTGTTATTTTGTCCACTATGAATTTGATTATAGGCAAGGTGACGACAATTTCAGGATTTTTCTGCTGGGGGAGAATACTAACTATTAACATTATCATACTCAAAATTATTCTTTTCATATTATTTCTCTCCTTATTAGATTACTATTTCTCAAAACTTCTAAACTTTGCATTTTGAGTTTCGGCTTTCTTAGTAAACGTGTGCCCTGTGCTTGCCAACGCCAAAATTTAATTCTATTAAAAACAGATTTTCATTTGTCTGTTGTCTTATCTGATAATTAAGGCGTAAGAAAGAAAATTCTGATGGTATAATGTCAAAAACTATACCATATGCGTTTTTGTATGTATTTTCATCTAATCTTTTTACGAAACTGAAATCCAACCCCGCTGCCAGATATTTTGAAAAATTGTAATATAAGAGTGTATAGTTGCTGTATTTATTTTCATCAATTGGTGCGTTCTGAACTTTTGCAAATATATTCTCTGTTAATATGTTGACCTTGTTATACGGAGCGTTTGTGTTTTTCCATCGGTATTGAAGCGTATTTGCTATAAAAAACGTATTTCCATCAAACTGATTCGCTCCATATGCAATTGAAAAGGTGGATTCTAAATCGCTCGTATACGCAAAAGTGAAGAGATTTTTTACGCTCAAAAGTGGTAATATGTGTGAGGAATTAGAAGTAAATATTTTAGAATTTCTGTTAGTGAGAAGATATAGTGAAATTTCTGTATAGGGCTTCTCTATTTGATAGTATAACTGCAATCCTTCTGTTCTAAAACCTTCATTACCGTTGAAATATTCATCATAGTAGAGAGGAACTTCACCGAATAGCCGCTGGTGTGTATGCCAGGTATTTGATTTTGTAATGGGGATAAAGAATCTCCCTATTCTTACCCCTAAGTTCTTAATGCCGCTGTATTTTACATAAGATTCTTCCAGGTCTATTTCCATTTCTCCCGCCTCATTTCTTTCTAATGATATAAAAGCGTCGTAACTTACAAAATACGGATCAACTGTGCCTGAAATGGCAAATTCTATTTCATTCGTAAAAAACTTTTGGTCGACTATATTGCTGCCTCCAAGAAATCTAAAATCACCTATTACAGAAATATCAGGTAGGTAAGATAATCTCCCTATTTGTTGTCTGAACCTTTGATTTTCTTTTTTCTCTTTCTCAAAATCTCTTGCCAAACTTTCCTGTTCTATCTCTTTATCCTCAATCTTCTCTTTTAATTCTTTTATCTGTTTTTCCAGTTGAGCTACTTTATCCTCATATTCCGCTTTCATTTTTTTTACCGCTTCTATCGTTCGTTCCACCTCTTTAAGTTTTTCACCTACGTCTATTTCCTGCGCAAAGGGAGTTACAGGAATTATCCATATAAACAAGAGTATTAATTTTTTCATATATTATCCTCCTTATATTTTGTATTACCTGATTACTAAAAAGTAAAAGAAAAGTTAAAAAGGAGGTGAACGGAAGGACTTTGCTAAGTATAGGACGTATCTATCATGCGTAAAACGTCTTATGTATGCATCAAGATATATGGAGAAAAAGAACATAGAAAACGTGAATAAAACGGGTATGCTGAAGATAACGAGATTACAACATAATTGGCAATGCTCAGTAGTATGATTTATGGTTAAGATAGTGAAAGTTAGGACAAGCAGGAGCGAAATTAATTTATTCATCTGTTTGGTAGGGGGTAGGATTATATAAAGTTTTTATGAATTTTATCAGGTTTGCAAATAGTAATTTTAATGTTAAAATATGGATTGAACTTTTGTGATATGAAATCTTATAACAAGATACTATTAGTGTCAATTCTGACGTTGGTTTGCATGTTATCATACATATCCAACAATGATTTTCCTAATGTTAAATTGAGGTGCACTAAAAAAAAGTTACATCCGGTACCACATCATATACCAAGCTTTGAAAAGTTGTTGAAAAAGTTTTCTATTGCGAGGGGCAGAAATTATATGAAAATGTTTAGGAAAATTAATAAATTATTTATGGACCCGACAAACTATTGGGTTTTCCAGCATTTATATGAAAACATGTTGAAATATCCTTATAGGGCAAGGTCGTATTTGAACAATTTAAGAGAATTCTATCTGTTAAGCAGAAATAAAACATCAATATGTAACCCTGAAAATATAATATATTTAGATATTATGTGTAAAAATGGATTTAATAAAAAAACATTCTGGATAGGTGTTTGTTCAAAAGGAGGTAAAGGAGATGAAAGAGGTGATATATATGCAAAAGAAGATAAGGTTTTAGACGTATTCGAAAGGGTTGGAAGAAACATTTCGTCAACTATTAGTGCTAATTCCTACATAGGTGTTCCCACAGAGGGTTATGTATGTAATAAAGAGCCATTTTTTATTGCACAACTCTTTAACGGAAAATTCCGCTATTGGAGAGGAAGCAGAAGAAGCGATATTTATGATGAAATAAGAACTGTTAAGTTGGATTCCCCTGCATTTATTGGTAGGAAAGGTGATAAATGGAATTTTGTGTATAACCTTAAAACTACAAACATAATTTATGATAGAATATTGACACCTACCGAGAGAATAATGGCTCCACTCTTTGCTTTTCATTCCGATGAAGAGCAGTATTTAAAAAATCTCTACATGAAAAATATATTTTTTGGATATAGAAACAATAAGTGGTTTTTAAATGAAGATTATAAGGAAGTCGCAGAATACGAGGATATAAGATACGTAAGTGTGGGAGAGAAAATTTACTTTTACAAGAAGGAAGATAAATGGTTTTACGTATACAAATCTAAAGCACTTGGCCCATTTAAAAAGGATTTCTTCAAGGATGATACCGCAGACAAGAGGGCATATAGTGTGTCTTCTTATATAATAAAAAAGTGTTATACCTTACCAGAACCGTCAAGTGCAAATACAATACTTATTTATTCCTTTAGTTACGCTGATGAGAATAATAGAAAAAGAATTATTATAGAAGATAAAGAGTTTTACGATTTTGAGGAATTTATTCCTGAAAAAAGTTGCGTTGTTAAGGACAGATATATGTTTACTTTGAAAAGGAATGGTAAGTTTTATGTTATCGTAGATGGGAGAAAGGAGGGTCCATATGAGGACATATCTAATAGAGTTTATGACTTTATTTCAAACGCTCCTGTTTCTGATAATACATTAGGTTTTACAAGTAATTTAAAACATTATTTCTATGTTGCAGAAGGTCAGAATGGTAAAAAGTTCTATGTCATAGATGGGAAACCCCAGAAATATAAGTTTAGGGATGTCACCAACATAGTATTTCTGGGTAATAGGTATTTTTATAAAGGATATTTAGATTTGTTGGGCAGGCCGAAAGTTTGCTTTATAGAGGGACGAAACAGTTGTGACGAGATGAGTCCGTCAAGTTCATCTCCTCATCCTCAGCAGATTATTTTTGGCAATAGGATTACCGCTATATTTGACGAAATCCAACATATAAAAATTAGTGTTGACGGTAGAAAATTTTATTTCTTTGGCAGAGATGGGACGAGATGGTATTTTGTTCTTAATGGTAAAGTGGTAAAAAAACTCAAAGGCGTGATGAAAGTGAGAGAGTCACTCGCTAAAGTAAAAAATTCCCCTCGGACGTATGAAAAATATTCTTGGGAGTGGGATGGCAGGATTGTAACCGTATTGGATTCTTTTGATGAGGAAAGTTGTATTATATATAACCACAGGGTTTTGAAATGTCCCAAAACGTATATAAAGGATATGGAATTATGCTTTGATGGTAAAAAATATAATGTTTTTTATGCGTATATGAAAAAAAATAAATGGTTTGTAAACGTATTAGGGAAAGTGTATGGTCCTTATAGTGATATAAAAGATATTGATATAACCTATGACTGCAAACATTATAGTATTATTTTTAAAAGTGCTAATGGAAATGACTGTGCTATTTTAGATGGACATAAAACCATTTCGCGTAAGAATATTTTAAGGGTATATTTTTCAGAGAAAGAAAAAGGGTTTTACCTTACAATAAAAAAAGGTAATACGTATTATAACGTTTATTATGATATAGAAAGGGATAGAGTCAAACGATATATTGATACTTTAACTTTAGTAAAACGGAAATTAGGTTTATATAATCGTAAAAAACTATACAGTTTTCAAGAGAATAATTTTGAAGGTAATTCCATTGTTGATAAACTGAAAGAGAGTCTATATTATAGGACGAGTAATACAACATGGTTATATGGGAATAAGAATAATTATAATACAACATCTTTTGTGGATTTTTTAAATGTTTATTTTAAGAATAAGTACAATATTATAAGTTCAGCCTTTGTTAAATTTTATCGTAAGAAGCAGACGCAAACTATTGCAAGATTCCAATTCTTGGCAGCTAATAAGAAAGGGGTGTATAAGTTAACCTGTTCTGTGAAATAAATATCACAGATGACCACCGTCCCAAATTTCCCTTTTGAAAAGGGGGTGCTGCAAGGGGGTGGAATATTTTATTATTATTTTATTACGAGTTTGCGTGTTTAGCGAGTTAGATTTTTCATTAAACCTTGAACTTTTGACCTTTGACTTTTTAAGGTATTCCCTCTTTGTGGTAATTTCTGGTTTAGCGTTATTTTCTCTTGACAAAAGAAAAAAGACATTTACACTTCAGAAGGCAAATAGGCGGCTTACATATTAGTTGGTGGAAAATTTGAAAGGGGGGAAGAATATGATGAAGAATTTTGTAAAGATGGTATTAATAGTTGTTTATGTGATTGTAGTGAACATATATTCACAAAACAACACTATTACAGCTACAGAGGAGAAAAAAACTGACTGGATGGAAGTTGTAGCGGTAACCAATTTTAAAGAAGGGATTTCAAGATATGTGTTTAAAAATGATATGAGAGTTGTTTTGAAAGAAGACCATACGATACCTTCCGTCTATATTCTCGGTATGTTTAAAGTTGGCTCTCTGTATGAAGGAGATAAGATAAATTCTGGTTTGAGTCATATCTTGGAACATATGGCATTTAAGGGGACAAGGGAAAAAAACGCAGAACAGATACAGCGAGAAATTCAGGAGATTGGTGGTATGAATAACGCTTTTACAATGCGAGAGCGCACAGGATATATCCTGAATGCAAAAAGCCAATACGTGGGAAAGGCACTTACTATTCTTAAGGAGCAGTTAATGGATTCCGTTTTAGATGAAGAAGAATTGAAGAAAGAAAGAGAAGTTGTCGTTAAAGAATTGGAGAGAAGAGAAGAAGATCCGTGGTCGTATCTGGTAGAAAGCATATATATGCCTTTCGTATGCCCGCATTCACATTGCAAATATGATGTAGGAGGTGACATATACCAGAACAGGAAAGTTACGAGAGAAGAGTTAATACAATATTACAAAAGGTATTATAATCCGAACAGGTTTGTTTTGGCAATAACGGGTGATTTTAAAGAGAAGGAAGTTATTGATATTTTAAGGAAGTTATTTAAAGATTGGGAGCCACGATATGTGCCTGAGGTTTACATTCCAGAAGAAGAACCTCCGACAGCAGACAGGCAGATAATAGTGGAATTTGAAAACATAAAGGATAATGCAAAGTTTATTTTGGCGGCAAGCAAAAGAAAATATACTGGTGTAAAAGAAAAGATAGCATATAGTATTTTAAGTGAGATACTTGCTGGCAGCAGAACGTCCCGCTTATACAATAAACTCGTAGAAGAGGAGAAGATATTAAGTGAGGTTAGTTTTGGTTGTGACACCGAGGCAAACTACGTAGGTTGCGCGGCAGACGGGACAGTGATAAAACCAGAGAATCTTTTGAATGCTAAAAACAAAATTTTAGAGGTAATATACGATTTTGCAAAAAATCCTCCAACGCAGGAGGAGTTTGAAAAGGTGCAGAAAAGTTATGCATTAGAGCAGGCAAGAAGTTTGGAGTCCCCCAGATCAGTACTTCGTGGTATGATCACGGGAGAGTTAGCGGAGAATAACCCTGTTTTGTTTATCCAAGTGTTTGATGATTTAAAGAAAGTTACCTTACAGGACGTAATAGACGCATATAAAGAATTCTTTACCGATGATTTAAAATTCGTTTTTAGTGCGGTTGTGCCAAAAGGATACAGAAGCAAATTTGAACAGGTGCAGGCAGGAGGTGGAGAAAGAATAGAAAATATTCAGCAAACGACCTTGGATAATGGTATTCAAATAGTAGTAAGGCAGAATAATGCTTTTGGATATGGCGCGCTAAACTTTGCTTTTGATGGCTCGGGATACTGGAATCAAGACCCCGAAAAGGCAGGTATAATAGGATTAACATTTGGATTATTAAGAAGAGGAACAAAAACGAAAGATAGGAAAACAATTGACAATGAGTTTGAAAAATTAGGAACGTCTTTGTCGGATGAAAGTTTTACAGAAGGGCATAGAGGTTATAGTTTTACCGTTTTGAAGGATGACCTTGACAAGGCCCTTGAATTACTTTCAGATATAATTTTGAACCCATCTTTTCCTGAGGACGAATTTAATAAACTGAAAGAACTAATCATTGCTGATATAAAGCAGGAAGAAGAGGAACCATTTTCGCTTATTGCTAAGGTTTTTAGTAAAAGATTTTATCCCAATCATATATATGGTTTTCGTCCTACCATAAAAACGATACGAGCGATAACTTTGGATGAGGTAAGGAAGATATACGACGCTTATATAAAGCCGGATAAATTCATAGTTGTAAGTTCAGGACCATGGACTATTGACGAAATACGAGACAAGATTACCAGATATTTTGGCAAATGGGAGGGGAGGTCCATACAGGTGAAGATAGAGAAGCCATCCCAGCCAAGGGGTGGATACGTCTTTATGAAGAAAAAAGGGTTGAAGACGACAACGGTTATGATTGCTTATAGAGCTCCGTCATATTTTGATAGTGATAGAATTGCCGGAATAATATTCTCCAACATATTGGAACCACCTTCAGTTGGCGGACGGCTTTTTAATCGTATCCGTGATAAAGAGGGACTAGCTTACGTTGTAGGAGGAACATATTCCCCGTCAGCATATGCCGGAATAATAGAGGGCTATGCACAGATTGATTCAAAGAACGTTAAAAAGGTATTGCGACTCTTCAAGGATGAATTTAATAAGTTCAAAAAGGGAGAAGTTACTGAAAAGGAAGTTGCTGATGCGCAAACCACTTTGGAGAATTCCATATATCAATCTTTGGCAACGAATATAAGTTTTGCACATCTTCTGATGACGTATAAAATATTAAACAGACCTTTTGATTATTATAAAAAAGTATTGGAAGAAGCGAAAAAGATAACGAAAGATGATGTGATAAATTTTGCTAAGAAATATTTAGACCATACAAAAGCATTAATTTTAGTGCTATATCCTGCCGAGAAGGGTAAGAAGGATAATTTTGAGCACCAACTGAAGGCGATTGTGCAGGAGTTAGGTAGATACTTAAACAACCCTAACACTGCGCAGAAAATAATAACTACAGATATGAGTATAGTAAACGACCTTATGCAATTGAAACAGATGAGACAACAAGGGGGAAAGATTACGCAAGAAAACGTGCAACAAATCAAGAAACTGTTGGAAAAAGTAAAAGCAGCCGCTAAAAAACTCAACGAACAGCAGAAGTAAATATTAATAAATACCGTGATTATTAATGGAAGAAAAAGTTAAATATCAAAACTCAAAGTTTAAGGTTTAAAGGTTGAGGGTAATTATTGGATTTGCTAAGGAACGTAAAATATGTATTTTAAAAATTCGAATCCAAAGGAGTTATATATGGATTCAAGCAAAATTGCCACAAATATGACTATTTTAAAAATGTCCTGAACCTTGAGGGTAGAAATGAGGATAGGTTCCTTTGATATGTAAGCCCCTGCGGCGTAGAGTTCTTCTCCTATAAGAGTATAATCACAGGATACAATAAAAAATGGTAGCTGAGTCGTTGCATCCGTTCCGGCTATCTGGATGGACCTGTTGGCTGCGCCCGTTTCAGATAAAAGTAATGCTTCTGCCTGGAAATACCCCATATATAAATTTGTCGCCGTCTGCTCTTTTACCATAGTAGCATTAACGCTTGTAACATATCCAAACTGGTCATCCGTAACAAAGTATATGTCCTGCTCCCTAAAGAGGTCAGGCCTGCCTGCTTGTAAATAACTATTCTTTGCTACTTCTTTGGCAACTACCATAACAATAGGGTCAAAGCAGGGAACCACTATCCTCGTCCCATAGGATGCCAGTTTCTTTATTACATAACCAAATATACTAAGAGACGCTATCGTCGATATAGAACTAATTGGATTTAATCCGGTAATGTATAACAGTGGTTTGCCCATCTCCGTTGCTCTTCCTATGGCATCATCTATTGCATCTAATCCAGGTATTTTCCTTACAAAAATTGATTTCCCCTTCTTACTTATGCCTATAAAATATAGTAATACTATAGCAAAAATTATCACGAAAATAAAAACATATTTATCAGTAGTTATAAACCAGTTTGCCTTGCTTGTAACTTCAAAAACTTCTGACTTTTTTAAGACATTGCCTGATTTAGATACGTACTCAAGAAAGAACTTTGCACTGGTATTTGGTGGAATAATATTATCTTCGTTTAATCCTGGTAATTGCCTAATTACGTATCCATGATAATACTTGTCGCTTCCTGACTTCCCATAGTAAATGCTTAATTCACTTTTATCCCTTACAGTGTCGGGAAACTGATTAAGCAAAACATTTTCACCCTTATCGTTTATCCAGTAAATCCTATATAGATTCTGACCTGTTGCATTTGGCAGTTTTCTCCAAGTAATACAAAAAGCATCACCACCATCATTAGGGCAATCCTCTACTTTTAATTCCTCTAATGCGCTATCTTGGGCGAATATAAAAGGAGATAGCACCAAACAACATAAAATAAACATTCCCGATTTTTTACTCATTTCCATATAATTTTTGTTATTACAACCCAACCCTTTATTATACATACATTAATTATCTTTAATCAAAGAATTCCTCACAGCAAGCTGTGAGGTGGTTCATTTTTACGTTTTGTATTTTCAACTCTAAATTCTAAGGATCCCTTTTTCATCAGGGTCCTTTCTTACTTACCACACTTTCAAATTTCCCTTTTGTACTTTACCTTCCATCCTTCATTCTTCATTTATTCCGAATTAGCGCGTTTAGAGCCCAACGCATTAAAGTAGCACAGGCATTCTTGCCTGTGAAAGACAAAGATACACAGACAGGAATGTCTGTGCTACTTAAACTTTCAAACCTTGACCTTTGACTTTTTAAGGAATTCCCTCTTTGTGGTAATTTCTGGTTTAGTATAGAAATTTTCCCGAATAGAAAATTATGAATGAAATAAGAACTCAAA
>CAZWFP010000026.1:0-22132 GCA_964633175.1 uncultured Planctomycetaceae bacterium
AATCTTGGTGGGGCAATGACAACAGCAGTTTCTCCTTCCGTTTCAAGATGCGAAAGTTTTCCAGGGTATCCTTATGTATTCACCTGCTTTTGGGTCCTTACCATATTCATATACCGATGGAGATTCCCAGTTCCATTTTTCAATGAATAATTTCTTAATATCATCTATGGATTTTAGTTCGTTAATAAAAAACTCTTCTAAACTCAAGATAAAGGTATCAAACTAAAAAATAGCGAGGGTGGGATTTGAACCCACGACCTTCGGGTTATGAGCCCGACGAGCTGACCACTGCTCCACCTCGCGATATAAAGAAACTTCATTATAAAACTTAAATTTTAAATTTGTTATTTTATTACAAATAAAGGAGTAACCTGAAATAAAGTTATGTTATCTATCATAATGAAATTGTTCGCTACTCTCCCTTCAGGCACAAAATTAATCTTTGTCAACTTATCTGCTTTGGCGCTATACTCACTCTTCACTAATACTATTGAATTTGAATCCGACATAGCAGTAAAACCAGCGCTACCAACACTAACTTTATCTTTTGAATACAGATCAAAATATATCCCCGATGCCATACTATTCAATATTATGCTAAAACTTTCATTGTAGTACTTACTCGCAGCAAAAAATCTCCTGATATCATCTTCAGATAAAACCTTATTCCATATCACAAAATGTGATAAAGAAGCATCCAATGGATAATTCCATACAGGGTTATCTATATTTGCTCCTATACTAAAACTGTCTGCCCTCCATATATTTAAGAAATCTGATATAAAATTCTTGAAATCAGATGGAAAGGTGATACTTTCCGTTACTTCCTGTCCATCTATATATATCTTAACATATTTTGCGCTTACCTTTAAAATATCTGATATTTTTTTATAGTATGCAGGTCCATATCCCCAGTCCTTTGTTCTAAACAATTCTACATCAAATTTACCTAAATCATCTAATTGTTTCTTTATGTCTCTAAAATCAGTATTTGAAATACAAAACGCAACATTATGCCACAATCCATCTGATATGGTAACCTCCGCATCTTTCTTTACTCCAAAAACCTGTGATAAACCAGCCGTATCACCAAAGTTAAAGAAAAATTCTTTACCCTCCTTTTCATTATTACCTATAAAAACCTTGGGCTTTATTACATTACCTTGTAAATTAGGATAAAGAAAACTGAAAAAATATATGTATGAATAATAATCCTTTGTAATAGGAGAAAATATATTAAAGAATACTCTTGGCTTTTTATAGGGATTTAAAAACCTATTCGGTTTCGCAAAAGAAGAAATACACGCCTGTATGGTTTTTATAGCAGTAGGATATGCCTGCGCTAGATTGTATAATTCCGCTAAAAGAGATAATTTATACACACTCATAAGCAGTTCATACATCTGGAGCTTCGTATAGACAGGAAAGTTTTTTGCTAAAGGAACTGAGATAGAAGAGAAATTATCAAAATATGCACCATCGCTAAAAACATTACCTAACTCCGACAAATTATCGCCAAACAATTTACCACTCTTGGGAAAATTTTTTGGTGATAGTTTAATATCAGCGCTCCCTAATGCTATTTTAGGTTTGATATTCCCTCCCAATAAATCCATATAAAAACTAACATTATCCTGTAATTCCTTCTCATCATAAACTCTGACAACGCTACTTCCTAAATATGAATCAAAATTAATGGTTTCATCGTTATTGGCGGCACTCCTCGGATATATATCCAACGCAAACCCATTTAATGTCTTATTTGTTTTAGTAATTTCAATGTTTTTAAAATCACTGTTTAAAGTAAACCTCTCAACATCGTATAGTTTTACTATTAAATAATCACTAAAATTATATAAAACTTTGGTTGCTTTATTATTAACTACGAAAATGTCATAATGAAACTCAAATGTGCCAGTTGGAAATAATGATACAGTAGTCGTAGGATTAATTAACTGCAACCTGTCTACTGTCCTATCATCTAAATAAGGAACATTATATTTATATGTATAAAATGAAGAATTAAAATTTGCTATAAGCAAATCAATAACGTTTCTCTCAAAATTTTGTCCAGCAAGATAATTTTCTATTTCAGAAAAATTCTTAATACATCCTTTTATCTTTCTTAGATTTAGTATACTATCCGTTAATTTCCTTGCTAACATATCAGTAATTTCAACCACTTCCAGCTCTCCTATATATGCATCTGCCTCAGTTTGTTTGTTTTTGTGGAAACTGTCAATCAGAGGGAATTGACCGGTTTGTGAATTAATGGATTTAAAGTAATAACCTTTTAATCCATTTATCAAAGCATATAAAACATCATAATTTGCGGTATTTATATTGACAGGTGAAAACGATTCAAACTCAATCGATTTGGGATATAACTGTAGCGCAGAATAAACTTTTTTCTTGTATAGTTCAGAATAATTATTATTTTTAACTATCTTAGTATCCACATATGAATAAACGGTAAAAAAATTATAAAGTGCAGAATATTTAGGAGTAAATTTATTAAACCACCCATATTCGTTTTTCTTTACCTCAGAAAAAACCGATGACAAGAATTCATCACCAGCATCCATTTGCAAATAATTAGCAACGTTGTTAATTATCTGTTCTGAAGAATTTTTTATGTTGAATTTGGATGAAGCATCTATAACTTTGAGAAAAACAGATATTGAGATATTGTCTTTTTCTATAATATATGAAGGTCTAACTTTAAACTTTGCCAAGGTATGTTCTTTTTGAGGCATGGATGGTGCGATGTGAGAATATATATCAAGACTACCTCGAAAAACCAAATCTATAAGACCATTATTATTTACTGTATCCTCATCATTATCAAGTTTGCCGTTTGCATTTATATCCTCACCATGAAACAAAATCTCGTTAGAATATGGTAGAAAAAAGCCATTTGCGCGAATGTTTTTCAATAGTTTAGCATAACCTATATTTATCGCGCTTTCTTTGGCAAAGTCCACCAGAACACCCTGACGATAAATCTCTGAAGTAGCCGTTCCTAACTGGGTAATTGCAATAAAATAGATACCAATTAATGAAAGCGTTACTAATATAAACAGCGACAAAATAATGATAAAGCCACTACTTTTTCCCATAAATCAAAGTATTATATAAAACTTTATGGATTTTGAAATAGAGTTAAAGAAAGTTCTCGATGACTTGTGGAGATGTTCAAAATTTCTTATGAAAAATGATAGTGATGCAAGTGAACTATATCAAAACACGGTTTTAGCTGCTTTAAAATTCTTCCGTAAAAACAAGAAACCTAACATATTAAACTTTAAGAAGTGGATTATCTCAATATTATTTAACGAGGGGAAAAAATTATATAGCAAAAAATATTATACAAGTTTAGAAGATATAGAATATGAACCAGTAGATGAAAATAGCGCACACACATCAGATATTTCTAACGCATCTATAGGGTCCATATATGAAAGTATCAAAGATAATCTGTCCTCTATAGTTCAGAATGCATTAGATAGATTAGAACCGAAACAGAGAGAGATATTATTAGCCATAGACATATTGAATTATAATTACAAGGAAGTTGCGGAAATTCTCGCTATCCCCATAGGAACTATTATGTCAAGATTAGATAGAGCAAGGAAAAAACTAAAATTTCTTCTTGCTAATTCTATATATAAACTTAAACAAATATGATAAGAAACAATCTTTTCTACAAATGTGGAATAAAAATAAGATGTTTTATATCTATTATAACGGAGGGATGACATTAAAGATATGGATTGTAAAGAAATAAAGAAAATAATAGATAAAGCCAATATACTAAATTTAGAAGCCGAGGAATTTATAAAGTTTAATGAACATTTAAAAGTATGCAAACAATGCGCGGATATATATAAAGAATACAGTGATTTACAAACCATATTAAAAGAACACTATGAAAACATACCTGTAAACATTCAAGAAAAACAAAAAGCGTTAATCCTTATAGAAAAATATATGCATAAAAAGCGTCTATTTTCGCCGCTACCAGCCCTCGTATTTACTATATTCATATTATTAATATCGTTTGGTATATTCAAATATATTCAATACAAAGATACAAAAAAAGAACAAATAGATTTTTTAACCAATCTCGTATATGTTCACAACAACAATAATCTTGAGTGGGTAAATTTAGAGTATAATAATCCCACTCTCAAAAAATTAAAAAAATGTAAGTATTGTAAATATAGCGAAGACATAAAGGTATTAAAATTTAAGATGGAAGGTGGTTATGCATCTATTTTTATTTTAGAGAAGCGAAAATTCGCCCGAGTAGCCAATATATTCAAATATTATGAATTAAACAATAAATACATTTACTTATGCAATACGCACCCCACTTTAATACATATATGGGTATCAGACATACCAATAGACAAGATAGCAAGTTTTCTTTTTGTATCCAAATGCCCCCAGAGCATAAAAAATACCATAAGAATAAAATCCAAAAAATTAGCTTGTCCATGCTGTTTGGCGCATCTTATGAAAACTATAAAAAAATACAAAGGATGTATAATTAATATTGAATATAAAACGCAAGATTTAGTAGTTAAAGTTAGAAAAAAAGAAAAGACAAAAGAAATAGAAAAATTATTTTAATATACAAGGCATCACGCTGACGAGTTTGTATTTTGCTTTTGAGTTTTGGTATTGGCATCTTATTTAATTATTTAGTATTCTAATCTCGCTTAAACCTTCCAAAATATTAAACCTTAAATGAGAGCGTTACAGACACTTATTTTCTACTTTTTAAATAGAGCCTCCATATTAGAACTATGCCCAGGGAAGAAAGATGATTTAGGGTCTATATATTGTTTCGCATAACAGACAGCAGTTACTGCTTCAGCAAACCCTGTTGCAATAAGTTTTAATTTCCCTTCTTTAGTAATTATATCGCCACAACCATATATACCAGGCAAATTGGTCTGGCACTTTTCATTAACCTTTATGGAGCTTCCTTCCAACTGTAATCCCCAGTCCTTTAAAAAAGACACCTCAGCAATAAAACCTATATTCACTATCAAAGCATCAGCAGGAAAAAACTCCTCTTTCTTACTTCTATTATCAAAAATAATAGCGCCTTCTAATTTTTCCTTTCCTTTCAATTCCTTTACTTCATAAAAAAGTTTCATTTCTATACCCAACTTTTTAACCTTTTCTATGGAATCTTCATGCGCTCTGAATACATCTCTTCTGTGAATTAAGGTAATTTTTTTTGCTATATCATATAAATTTAATGTCCAATCAAAAGCCGAATCTCCTCCTCCTACTATACCTATAACCTTATCCCTGAAAATTTCTTTTGATTTCACCCCATAATACAAACCTTTATTTTCAAATTGTTCAGAACCAGGAATATCTAATTTTCTGGGCTTGAATGCTCCTGCTCCAATGGCTATTATGACAGTTTTTGTTTTATGAATAGTAGCATTCGTATGAAGTAATATAATTTTTTCACCGTTTTTATTATCATAAGAAATGTTTAAGACCCTTTCTTCCAGGCAAATCTTTGGTTTAAACTGCATCATCTGTTCTATTAAATTCTTTGCCAGATCTCTGGCTAATATTTTAGGGAATCCTGCAACATCATATATATATTTTTCTGGATATAAAGCGGTAAGTTGTCCGCCTAATTCTGGTAAAGTATCAATGATTTTTGCTTTTAGCCCCCTCATACCTGCATAAAATGTGGCAAATAGTCCGCAGGGACCACCACCAATAACAGTTACATCAAATATTTCATTATCCATTAATTTATATATTATTCGTTTATAACATTTTTTTTATCTCTCTGATAATTGCTTCTCCCATTTCACGAGTTCCTACGGCGCTAGGGTCGTTCCTATCAATCTTAAAATCATAAGTAACAAACTTCCCCTCTTTTATTACATTCGCAACCGCCTGCTCCAAAATATCCGCCCTTTTTTCTTCACCCATATATCTTAGCATCAACATCCCTGACAAAATGATAGCAGTCGGATTAACTTTATTTTGACCCGCATATTTTGGGGCACTTCCATGAATCGCTTCAAAAACTCCCACACCATCACCAAGATTAGCGCCCGGTGCAACTCCTAACCCACCTACCAACCCAGCGCAAAGATCTGAAACTATATCTCCATATAAATTAGGTAATACTAATACATCAAACTGATCATTCCTTTTTACAAGTTGCATGCACAAATTATCAACCAACATAGTGTCAAATTCAATATTAGGATAATTTTGGGCAACTTCTGTTCCAACTTTCAAAAATAATCCATCCGTAAATTTCATTATATTCGCTTTGGAAACAAGGGTAACCTTTTTTCTTTTATATTTTATTGCATATTCAAAAGCAAATTTAACTATTCTTTTAGTGGCAGTTATCGAAATCGGCTTTATACTTATCCCGCTATCTTTATTTATTTTCTTGGAACTCTTTTTTTCTATCCAATTAATCAACTCATGCGTTTCTTCCTTCCCCTCCTCAAATTCTATTCCTGCATATAGGTCCTCTGAATTTTCCCTCACTATAACGATATCTACATTTTCATACCTTGACAAAACACCTTTATACAATTTACACGGTCGTAAACAAACATATAAATCAAGTGCCTGTCTAAGGGCAACATTAACACTTCTAAAACCCGTTCCAATAGGTGTCGTAATAGGACCCTTTAACGCTATCTTATTCTTTTTTATTGATTCTATAACCCCCTCCGGTAAAGGAGTTCCATATTTACGCATACAATCCGCCCCAGCCTCAACCCTCTCCCATTGTATATCAACACCCGTCGCTTCAATACATTTAACAGCCACCTCTATAATTTCTGGTCCTATACCATCACCCGGTATCAACGTTACTTTATACATTTCTTACTCCTTTTCAACTCTTACCCCCTTCCTAAATTTTGCACCTATTATATTAAAAATTATTTTTATATAATAGCTTTACTATGGAATGTTTGATTGAAACGTCTAATAAACAATATAAAGTTGCAAAGGATAAAATAATTTACATCGATAATAAAAAGGACTACAAACAAGGACAGGAAATTGTATTTGATAAAATATTATATGTTCTAGATAACGGTAAACTTGTTCTCGGCAAGCCGTTCATAAAAAATGCTATTGTTAGTGGAACAATTGTAGATATTGTAAAAGGACCCAAATTACAATGGATAAAATATGGCAAAAGCAGCTTTCGAGTAAAAAAAGGTTATAGACATAAATACGCAAAAGTAAAAATAAAAGAAATAAAAGTAAGTAGTAGTTAATAATAAAACTATTATTCTAAACTGTCACTTCAAATCCGCAGTATATATGAATAGCTGAAAATTTATAGGTTTAGAAAATGATATCCTAAAAAATTGGTTTTCAATAAAGATGCTCTTTTGCGAAAACCGCTTTTTTCATTTAAATAAGTGGGTATGCCAAGGATAACATCTAAAACCGTTTTTATTGTAGTATAGTTTTGAATTGAACTGTAAAATGTAAGTTTATAAGAGATGTATTTTATAGACGAAATAGAAATATCTGTAAAGGCAGGGAACGGGGGTAACGGATGCGTAAGTTTCTTAAGAGAAAAATATAGACCGTATGGAGGTCCAGCAGGCGGCAACGGTGGCAAAGGAGGCGATATTATAATTAAAGCGTCTTACAAATATAATACCTTATCACATCTACACAAAAAACGAAAAATCATAGCTCCAGATGGAGAAGATGGTAGAGGAAAAAATTGTAATGGTAAAAATGCCACGGATTTAATAATAGAAGTCCCTCCTGGAGTGATAATAAAAGACAAGAACACAGGACTTGTTCTGAAAGAATTAACCAAAGAAAATGAAAAAATTATTATAGTTAAAGGTGGTAGAGGTGGTAGAGGTAATAGCGCTTTTAAATCATCTACAAACCAGGTTCCTAATATAGCAGAAAAAGGGGAGGAAGGAGAAAAAAGAGACATAATTTTAGAATTAAAACTCCTTGCAGATGCCGGACTTTTAGGATTACCAAATGCAGGAAAATCTACGCTTCTATCAAAAATATCCCATGCAAAACCAAAGATAGCCGACTATCCTTTTACTACCAAAGCGCCTAATCTAGGATTGGTAAGAATATCAGATTACAAACATATAGTAGTGGCAGATCTCCCAGGGATTATAGAAGGCGCAAGTCGAGGAAAAGGATTAGGAATAAACTTCCTAAAACACTTAGAAAAAACACGCTTTATCATTTACTTAATAGATATGTCCAAATATGCTTTCGCGCCTCCTATCAAAGCATTTTCAATATTAAAAAATGAATTACAAACCTTTAATCCATCTCTACTCAACCTACCTTATATTGTCGTTGCTAATAAAATGGATTTAGAAGGCTCAAACAAAATTCTAAAGGACTTTTATAAAAAAACTAAAATTAAAACACTACAAATTTCCGCTTTAAAAGGAATAGGATTGGAAGAATTGATTAAACATATATCTAAATATTTTAAATAAATGACCTGTAACATATTGCTTTTTTCTTACATTCATAATTTTTATCAAAGATTGCTATCCTCGTTTTTTAAGAACTATATACCCACCAATTGCTAATACTTAATTTTAGGAAGATTTAAACTTAAAGTCCTCAAAGTTAGGCTCCATATATTTTTCTTTGCCAAGTTTGTATTTTCTTTTCCTATCCCTACAAACTTTACATTTCTCTTCACGTTGACTTCTGAGTCGTTTTTTAGAAGACAATTGAAATCCCCCTCTTTCTGACAATTTTCACAGGATTACCAGTGAATATTCAACTATAACCTCCTTACCTATATCTTAGACACCATCTCTTTTAATTAAACTTCTATCAATTATTTTAACAATTATGCTATAAACTCACCACCATCTACACCGATAATATTCCCATTAATCCAATACGTTTCAGATGAACTCAATGCAAGAATGGCTTTTGCAACGTCTTGGGGATTAGTAGTTCTGCCACTAGGATTATGTAACTTTGCCTCTTCTAACATTTTTTCCCAGCCAGGTATCTTTCTTAAAGCAGGCGTATCAGTCACTCCGGCACGAATAGCATTAGCAGTAACGCCATAAGGAGATAACTCCAAAGCAATCTGTCTTATATATGATTCCAACGCACATTTAGCAGCAGACACAGCCCCGTATCCTTTCCATACCCTACTACTGCCAGAACTAGTCATAGCAAATATTTTTGAACCTTCTTTAAGCAAACCATTATAAAAAAGTTCTTGTGTCCAGTATATAAGCGAACTTGCCATTACATCAATTGTCATTGCAAGTTGCTCCTTGCGTATTGACTCCTCCCTGTTTTTTGGAAAGAACTCTTTCAAACTGCCGAAAGCAATAGAATGTAAAAAAACATCTATCTTCTGTTCTTCCTGCGGCAAATTTTTTCTTTGAAACTCCTCCTTGATAAAGGTGCAAACTTTTTTAATTGTTTCTTCACTTGCCGCATTTTCATTAAAAAAATAAACCTCAACACCGCAATTTCTGGCATCTTTTCTTATCTTTTCCGCATTCTCTAAAGTTGCTTTCCTATCAAAATGCACACCAAATATATTAAATCCATGCTTTGCAAGTTCTAAAGTTGTAGCACCGCCAAAGCCACTGGAACACCCCAAAATCAAACCCCACTTCATACCCTCCTCCTTCTAAATATTAAATCACTCTATCCCAGAAATTCCCATCTATCGCACTGCTTTGTCTTATTATAAAAGACATTTTTGTAACGAAATAGCAATACAGAAAGTATTATATTATGTGAAAAGACAAAATTTTAAGAAAGGAGGTGAGGAAATAATTATTAATGACATAGTGTTGGTTAGTAAAAAACAAATATAGTAGGAGGGGAAAAGATGAATAAAATAATAGGAATACTACTATCAATTGCGATAATATCTGCCTATGCTGCTCCACCGGAAATAATAAGGGATGAAATAAAAAAGACAAGAGAGGAATGTAAGAAAATTCATAAGGAACTCCAAAGTAAAATGAAAGAGATAAGGACAAAATGTCAAGAGGAAAGAAAAAAAATTCACGAGGCATTCAAGCAAGAAAAAGAAAAATGCCATAAAGATTATAAAGGTGATATTGATGCTGTAAGAGAATGTATTGCCCGTAATAAACAAAAAGTGCTTAATAAAATAGGAGAATTGCAAAGTTTAACTTCTAGATGCTTTGATGAAAGGATAGCCACAATAGATGCATACAAAGACAAGATAAAAGAATGCAAGGCGCTAAGAAATAAGAAAGAAGAATTTAAAAAACAATAATCAGGCAGAGTAATACACAAGGGGGGAGCAAATTACGAAGACTCCCCCTTCCTTTTACTTTTGATTCTTAATACCCACAAACCATCTTTAAACAATATATATAACTTACCATTACTATAATAACTACTAATGAATTTTTTATTATGCTTTATGTTAACTTGATAAAGGATTTTAAAACTATCAAGTGATAATATTATTATTTCTTCAGAGAAAGGTATAAATAACATATTCATAAATAACATTGGTTTGCCATTTAAGTTAGATAAAAATGATTGTTTGTATATTTCTTTGCCTGTGTATATATCTTTCACTTTAATGTATAGGTCATAAATCAAGAATAGATTTGTTCCATATTTATAAAAAAACCTTGGAGCATCAATGTAATAAAAATTGTCAAACCCAAGCGTAGTATCCTCCTCTACATTGCCCTCACTTAATTTACTACCTTCAAATACAAAAGTAGAAACAGTATTATTAGACACAGATATCTTATATATATTAGGATTAGACACGATTTGTATAAAAATGTCTTTACCATTAATAAGGGGTGGCTTATTTTCAGTAAAATAAGGCAATTTATCAAAATGATAAGGTGATACAGTTGCTTTCAATTTATAGACCGGCAAACTTAGCAGCCAATTAATATTACCCATTACATGGTCAATAGATACAACAGCGCCTAAATCGATAGTAAAAATACACGAAGTAGAATCACATTCTAAGGGGCTACCCCATGATTCATAGGCAGGATTACCAAATAAATTCCTTTCCATAAAACCCGACGTTATAAACGTTTCCCATAAAATTCTCCTATTACTCACATCAAATTTCAATATACTGTGGGCAAACGTATCATATCTTTCTCCAAATACCCCGGATACCAATAAAGATTTACTATCCAATCTTACTATATTCTGACAGGAAAATTTCTCAAAAGAATTGTCCCTTTTATTGCCAGAAAAGAAGTATTCTATTTTTTGATTATCTACGTTATATATTACGAAATTTCTAAAAAATCTTGGATACTTCATAGGTATTGTATATACTATTCCACCAAACAACATATTGTCCCTTGTTACCACTTTTGATATCCCTGCCTCTTTTTCAAACAACTGACAGATATATAAATTGTTTCTATTTAATACTAAATCAAAAACCTCTCTAAACGTCATCAAATATTCTTTTTTGCTGGAACCATAATCATAAGAATACACATCGCTCAACCTACCTAATCCATCAAGAATCTTATCAATGGATACTTTCTCTTTCTCAAATGACAACTTGTATAATACATTACCATTATAAAACAATAGATTATTCCTATACTTTATGAAACCGTAATTAGCAAAAAAATTTCTCTGGCTGCCCATAACGTTTGGTTCTTCAAAAAAATCCATATCACCTTTTAAAGCATACTCGGTTAAATTAAAAGAGTAACTATCATTATACCGAATAACGTTTTTTTTAAAACAAAAAGCTCCTAATGAAAATAATTTTGGCAACATCGTTTTTATTTTAAACTTATCAAATACATATTTTATCTTATAGCAATCACCATCTTCCAAAAACGCCACCATAACCTTTGTCCAAATCCTTGAATAAACCGCATTAATGGGAACTACATATAACAATTTAATCATATCGGTAAAATTATCTTTCTTCAAGTATTCATCAACCTTTTGTTCAATATCATTTTTATACTTTTTTGCATTGGTATTAAAAATTTTCAATACTGCTCTACGAATATAAGGCATGATAGAAACATACGACGTTTGAGATTTTATAACAAGTTGTGACCTCGTATAAAAATCCAAATACATAGCATATATTTGCTTGAAACTTAGGTTTTGCGAAAAAATAGAAAGTTTATTTTTTAAATCTTTATATTTTATATAATCCTGAGAAAGAAACTTTCTTGTAATATATTCTTGAGAGAAAGAAAATAAATAGAAAAAGAAGGTAAAAACTATAAAAGCTGCACTAACTTTCTTATAATCCATTCAATACTAATTATAATTAGAAATATAAAAAAGAAAAATCTTGAATTCCACAACTCATATTCCGTTATCTTAGCAACCTGTGCTGACTCATTAGGAATATCAGAAAACGCTTTCTTCAGTTCATTTATTTTCCATATATAATAGAAGTTTCCATGTGTCTTCAAAGATATGTTTTTTAGCATTTGCTGATCCATAGCCATAGTTTGAAATTCTACTGTAGTTGTTTTAACTTCAAATCCAATTTTATCTTCTCCTTCTTTCTCTTCAGGAGAATCATGTTTTATAGAAAGGGTATATTTGCCCTCTTTTTCTGGTATAAAAATACTGGCAAAATCACCATAGGCAGATACTTTTTTGGCTTTTATCTCTATGATTTTATTATCAGGGTCAAGGATAGATAAGGCAAGTTCATCCGCCTGAAGGTAGTTAAAATCCTTATCGTATGCCTTTACACTTATTTTTACTTCTTCTCCCACATTATATTCAGGTTTGTCCGTAGATATAATAAATCTCTTGCTACCTTTTCTTTTAGACCCCCCTTTAAGATAATTTATAAACTGATGCCATAATCTACCATAGTACGTACTACCAACATATTCCCTCCATCTCCAGAGTTCATCTGTTGCTATAAATAATATTCTACCACCATGTTGTGTACCCCACGTCCATTGAATGATAAACGGCAACTCAGTTTTACCAAATCTTTCCAATGGATCTACAAAAACGGCCAAAACGTCCCCCACAATCTTCATTCGCTTTATGGGAACAAAAGAATAAAATCCTGATAATACATTTTTCTCATCTTTTTCATAAGCGAACAATTTTTCACCTTGATTGGCAATATTAAATATCCCAGATGCTCTTCCCTTCCTTGTTAATTTAAAATCAACTTTGATATCGTCATCTTCACTCGGTGTAATCATTATCTCTTCACCTGTAACAATAAAAGGAAATAATTCTTTAGCGATAGGGGTATCTTTAAATGATAAAGGCATATTATTGCCTGCTATAAAACCTACTCCTCCACCAAATTTATCTACAAACTCTACGATATTATTTATAAACTCTTCTCTACATTGAAATGGTATATCTTTTTGCTCAATATCACCTATTAGAATTACGTCATAGGAAAATAACTCTTTTTTAGAGCAAGGAATGGTGTTTAAAGATTGGGTATTAGAGGTATGCTCATGCACAAAACCGTCCGATGCCTCCGTTAAGAAAAATTGCGCTTCATAACTCTCCGGAGATCTTATTATTGCATCTTTTAAAGCCCTATATTCAAAACGAGGCCACTTTTCTATATATAATATCTTTATCAGTTTTTTCCGAATTTTAACAGTAACACTCGCTTTATTATTGAGCTGATCTATCTCATCCTGATATGGTGGACAATCTATCACAAACTTATATTCACCTTCCTTCTCTGCTTTATATTCTATTTTTTCACTTATGGTATCACTATCGGTCGGTAACGTCATTTGTTTCTCTACAACTGATTTATCATCTATTTCTAAGTTGCAACTTATTGTTTTACCGGCAAATCCCGTCTGTTTAATCGTAAAGTCAAAAGGTATGATATCGTTTAAAGGGACCTCCTCAGGTGCAACTAAGTTATACAATATAATATCTTTGGGCTTATCAGGATTACCCACTCCTAAAGTAAAAATAGGCGTATTAATATAAGTAGCCCCCATTTTATCTAAAACAGCTATGGGATTCTCACCAGCATTATTAACACCATCAGATACTATAGCAATACCAGCAAGCAGACTTCCTTTCTGTTCATACATAACACTTTTTATCGCTTCACCTATCGCCGTATAATCACCAATAGGTTTTAAATCAGAAAAACCAGTTGCATCACTAATCACGCTTACACCTTCTGAAAAAGAATAAAACGAAAAATCATAGTATTTTTTAAATTCATTTAATTCAGGAATAAATTTTGCCAATATTTGAGTGGATATCTCCAACCTATTCATTTTATCAATTCTCTCCAAATCATAGGTCCCTAACCTTCTCCTTATATTAGCTGCCCTTGCCATATCCTGTTTTATAGATTGATTATACTTATCCCTAATCCCCATGCTCTTAGAATTATCAACTAAAAATATGAATTTAGCCTTCCTAAAATAGAAATCCTTAATAACGATGGCTGGTTCCCATAAAAACAGGAATACCAAAATTATAGCTAGTATCCTTAAAAGTGATAACAAAGATGTTATGCCTTTTTTGCTTTCTATTTTTTCACGCTTATATATAGTATAACAATACAATATTATAAATGGTATAATTACAAGAAAAATTACCCACAAAGGAAATATGCTTTTGAACATTATGCTCGCTGATGAATTAGGATCCGCTTTAATATTCAATAGATGCAATAGCGTATTCATAACAATCTACATCCTTCTCATATTAAAAATATGAGCCAATAAAACTTCTAAAAACAGCAACGATATAACTGCGTAAAGTAATGCTTTAACAATGTTCCTAGATACAGATTTACTTATGTCATTAGATTGATCTGCCGAAGATATGTTCTCTATCACAGATATCTTGGGATTTATTTTTTTTATATCATCTACGCTCACTTTTTGCAAATCCCCCTCTAAAGGATCCACATTCACACCTACAAGAAATTTAACTGGCTTGGTTGATGAAGATCCTACCACTTCATAAATACCTTGTTCTTTCAGACCTTCTTGAGAATTATCCTCTATCTTGATCAAATATGTATTTGTTGTCTGACCAAGTCGTATGGGTGTTATGGATGTCCCAGATCCTGATGGTGTTTTTACAGTTAACGTTCCTAATATAGAATCGCTCCGTATAATATAACTAAAACTCTCACCAACAAAAACATTAAAATATTCTGACTTCTTTGAAATTGCATATTCTAAAAATTTATGAATTAAACCAAAACTGATACCTCGCAATATATCATTGTTCCAATAAGCATTTGCAGTTGTATTAAACCATAAAATCGTTCCTTTGCCATAAGAACTCTCAAACAAAAATGGCGTAGCATTATTGTCATTGTATGACAATATAGTCCTAAAAGATATTCTTTCCTTTTCTTCCTGCGCTTCGGGACACTTCATTGCCCAAAAACCAGAAAAAACAAGTTTTGAGGTCAAATACTTCTTAAATTGATCCTTATAGGCAGATATCATAGGATGAGACACATCAATATTACTTATTCTCAAAAAAACATCCCCTATTTCACCTGCATAATCTTTTTTACTCTGAAGACGACAGGGCAAAATATCTCCCCCTGATTTATATAAACTGTCGTTATACCACGAATAATTTATTTTATCTCCCAGGAAAAAAGATACTACTCCTCCATCCTGCAAATAATTCTTTATGTTCTCTAACTCTTTTTGTCCTAACGTAGGAACGTTCGATAAAATAACAAGATCATAAGATGATAGTATTGCCGTTTCTAATTGATCAGGATAAATTATTTCCCATTTATACGGCCTATTGGATACTTCCTCACATTTCTTTCTTTCATCAATATTTTCATAAGCCTGACAATGATTTATCATACGACTTAAATAAAAAGCATCATCTTTAGATTTATCAATCCTATTAGGATTGCCATTAACAATCAAAATATTGATTTTTTCAGGTATGTTAAATACATAATAAAAGACATTATCTTCCACTAAGTCATCACTTGATAGTTTTGCCTGAATGTAATGAGGACCATGTTCTATAAACTTATGAGTAAAATTAATATTGTTATCTATCACTAACGGAGGTAACGTGATATTTTTGTCTCCTGCCTTCAATTGGTCCGCTATTACCTCTAATTTTGCAATTTCCGTATATTTTGGAGAATTATTTTTAATTGATACAAAAAATTGGTTTTCGATATTACTAAAAACAATCCTATTATTTGAAAACAATTTATTTATTGTAAGGTTATGATAATCAGAAAAGCCAAGGTCCACAATATAAAGATATGCCTGGGCATCTAATATGTTTTGTATCCTATTTTTAAATTCCTCATCTTCCAGAACTTTCACCCAATGTATTTTTTGCAAATCAGTTAAAAAATATATTTCTTTTTCACTTATCTTTTCACGTTCATTTTTCACAAGCTCCTCTATTTTAGAAAATAGTTTCTTTATATCACCCGATGTTTTACTTATACTAATCTCGGTAATAATTTGCTTCGCTCTTTCAAAATCAGATATAGGTTCTTTAATTAACTCTTCTATCGGTCTCTTGAACAATACTATAGATACCCTATTTTGAGGATTTTTAGATATAAAATCAATAAAGTTAATAAGATTTTCTTTGGCTCTTTGAAAATTACTTATACCTTTCAAAGCAACATTCATACTAAGCGTGCTATCTAAAACTAAAATGTAATACTTGCCTGTATTTGTAAGCAAAGGCAAATTCATAGATGATTTTAGATACGGTTTAGAAAAAGCGCCTACAAGAAAAACTATTATAAAAGTCCTAATCATCAGCAGTATCAATTCTTCCAACTGTATTCTACGTCTGACTTTTTGTAAAGCAAGTCGCAAAAATTCCATTGCAGCCCAACTCACTCTTTTATATCTCTGCTTATTAAGAATATGTATTATGATAGGTACACTTGCAAATCCAAGATAATATAGAAATGAAAAATTTAAAAAACCCATATCATTATTAAATCTGTCTTCTCCCAGTTACTCTTTGTGAAAGCCGTGCTGCTAAAAAGGTAAATAGTTCCTTCTCAATATCACCGCCAGTATCAAATAGGGCATAATCAATCCCGTACCTCAGTGATAATGATCGTATCGCACTTAAATATTCTTTAACCACTTCCAAATATGCCTTTTTTATACTTTTTGTATCAATTTTTAATTTCACTAATTCTTCTAAACCTTCAAAACGTATCGTCTTTTGAAAATTAAAGGTTAATTCGTCATTGTGAAGAATATGTGCTAAAATAATGTCATGTTTCCCAGAAACTAATGCCCCTAATCCAGTTTTAAGTTCTTTTAAATTACATAAAAAGTCAGATACAATCATTATCATACTTCTTCTTTTCACTCTATCAGCAACACTTTCAAAAACACCTTTTATGGTTGTTTTCTCCTTTGGAACTATACCTTCTAATTCAATGTTTATATATCTCAGTTGAGAATCCGAGGTTGAGGGAGGCAAAACAAAATGACATTTTGTATCAAATATACCAAATCCAACTGCATCTCTTTGGGCAATTACCAGATAAGCAATGGCACATAACAGAAAATATGCAACTTCTAATTTTGTCTTACCTTTAGTATCATATAGCATTGATTTACTTACGTCCAATATAATATAAAAATCAAGATTTGTCTCTTGTTCATATTCTTTTATATACAATCTATCTGTTTTACCAAACACTTTCCAATCCAAATATCGCAAATCATCCCCAAATGAATATTCTCTGTGCTGGGCAAACTCAACGCTAAAACCCTTTCTAACGCTTCTATGCATTCCAGCTACCAATCCCTGCATTAAGTATTTAGCTCTAATCTGCAAATATTCTATTCTCTTTAGTAGGTTGGGATCTAAATACCTTAGCGCCTTAGACACCTAATTTACGACTTAAAAATTTGAGCTGCCTTCTCGCTTGGAACCCCTTTTTCTTCTACATACGGCGTTTTCTCCAGTATTAATTTAATAATATTATCTGATTTTATGCCTTCTGCCTCAGCAGAGTAGTTCGTTATAATCCTGTGTCTTAATACGGGATAAGCAACGTATTTTATATCTTCGGTAGAAACATATAAACGTCCTTTTAAAACAGCCCTTGCTTTTGCACCTAATATCAAATACTGGGCAGCTCTTGGACCTGCACCCCAACTTATCCATTCTCTTGCAAAATCAAACGCCCCCGGTGTCTTGGGACGTGTCCTTCTTACTACCTGCAAAACATAATTTAACACCGCATCGCTTATAGGAACTTTTCTTACAATTCCCTGTAAAGTTAAAATATCTTCCGCACTTAAAACAGTTTCAACCTGCGGAATGTAATCTACCGTCGTTTGTCTTACAATTCTACCCTCTTCTTCTAACTTGGGGTAATCAATTATTATATAAAACATAAATCTATCTAACTGCGCTTCAGGTAACGGATACGTCCCTTCCGTTTCAATAGGATTCTGAGTTGCAAGAACAAAAAAAGGCGGTTTCAAATCGTATTTCTTACCTGCCACTGTAACCTGATATTCCTGCATCGCTTCCAAAAGTGCCGCCTGGGTCTTAGGCGGTGTCCTATTTATTTCATCAGCCAATATAATATTAGCAAATATAGGTCCTCGCAAGAATTTAAATACCCTCTCACCCGTCGTCTTATCTTCCTGAATTACCTCCGTGCCAGTTATGTCTGAGGGCATCAAATCAGGCGTAAATTGTATCCTACTAAATGATAATGATAACGTTTGCGCCAACGTCCTTATCATCAGCGTTTTCGCCAAACCGGGAACACCTACAATGATACAGTGCCCTCTACTAAATATACTTATGAGTAGTTGTTCTATTACATCCTCCTGCCCCACAATAACCTTCGCTATCTCTTCTCTCAACTTCTTATATGCAATCTGTAACTTCTCTACTACCTTAATATCATCTATATTCTGTTCTACCATACTTCCCTCCTTACTTCTTTTCAAAAATATCTACCACACAGTTCCCATTCTTTATTCCCTTTATAAACAAATATTTCGACGTATATGCCAACTCTTCTACATAATAACCTCTCTCCAATTTTAATACCATCCTCATTTTAAAAAAAAATAAGTTTTTTGCAAAATAAACCTTTTTATTCTTAATTATAAAAATCCCATCACCATTTATGAACACATCATTTATTCCTGAATTAATCACTTTCACAACATCGTCCCTAAATATAAAAATCCTCCTACCGGCAACACATATATAGTTATTTCCTAAAACGTAGCATTTTTTTATATTGCGACCCAGAAAACCTCTTGATATGATATTCAACAATTTCCCACTCTTTCGTTCCACAATAAATAAATTGTTATGGTTCGAATTGAAAAACATAAAGGTATCCTCGCCAACCCATATTTGCTCGCCATTAAAACTTAACGGTAAAGGTAAAAGATCGTTACGCCTAAATCTCAATACAAATGATATATAGTTATTATCAACATCATATTTTGCTATAATCCCTCCGCTATACAATAACAGATACAAAAACCCTTCTTTTTTATATGGCTTAGCATTCTCAAAATAAAATACTGAATTCTTCCCTCCTGCAATAGCGCCTACCTCATCCGTTGATAGGTAAACCTTATCAAGCAATTTACCATTATCAATATCCAATTTGCAAAGATAGTTTGTTAATTCTCTATCAGTTAATTCCCCACACATAACATATAGAACATTGTCAACGATAGTAGCAGCTGATAAATATGAAAAACTATCAGAAACCATACTCTCCCATATCACTTTTTTACTATACAGGTCAAATGCTACAATCTTGTATATTGGAACATCAAATATATGCTCATCAGAAGCGTTTATACCTAATCTTTCAACAGTTTTGCCTGAAAAAAATTTACCTGCAAAAAGGGTTATATAAATTCTATAACCACGCTGCTCCACCCCTAATACACCTTTAAGGTCCATATAGTTATGCGCAGTTGGCTTAATCTTTATACTTTCATACAAACTCAAAATTTCATTTAAATAGTTATTTACATCGTAAATATACATCTTGCCTCCATCAAAAAATACAACCCCAGCAGGAGATTCGATAAAAAATTTATTTTCAGGATATTTTGGAATATACGACATCTTTTGCATCGCGCATCTTTCTAATTGCACCGTTCCACTATGCTCATAATTCGTTGCTAATATATTGCTATCTATACTTTTATATCTAATTCTTTTTAAAGAATCTATAAGTTTAAATAATTTATTTAGCTCTCGAAATTTATTAATGAGTGCTTTCGCTTCCGTTAGTTTATCCGCTTCTATATATTCTATTATTTTTTTCTTTATCGTAGTGGCATCAAAATTATTGAATACCTTGCTGTTCGATAAGTTACATCTTGATTTACTTCGCAAATCATACAACTTTCTGTGTATAAATTCTTTTACGCCGATGTATCTTGCATAATAGTATGCTTCTTTCTTTCTTAACTTCAACCTAACCACTTTATCCTTCTCAGTTTTCTTATATAGTTCTAATAATCCATTACAATCTGCTATCCTATGCATTTTATACACCTTGCTTAATATACCCCTATCCTCATTTACGTTTACAATAGGATATTTGGTTTCTTTATAATCTAATTTCAAACCACCGCCTAAAGAATATAGAAAATTTCCTACATACAACAACATAAGAATAAATACAACCATCCCTTTATTATACGAAATTTTTTGCTAAAAATTTGAAATTTTACTATAATATATTAATGAATTATATAACAGAACTTACAAAAGAAGAGTTGTCAACAATACTGCAAAGCGAAGGATTCGAACGATATAGAGCGGGACAGATATTTAGGTGGTTTTACAAACATCTAATAAATTTTGAAAAATTGGACAAAACAAATATACCTGTAAAACTAAAGCAATATCTTAAAGAAAATTTTACGCTCCATAGCATCAAGGTACAAAACATTATAAAAAGTCAAGATAAAACCATAAAGTTAGTTTTTAAATTAGAGCACAATACTTTCATAGAAACGGTATTAATACCTCAAAAACGTGTAAGTGTAGCTATGTATACTATATGCATATCTACCCAAGCGGGTTGCCCGGTAAGATGTGTATTTTGTGCAAGTGGTAAGAAGGGACTGCTAAGAAACTTAGCAGCATCAGAAATCGTTGAACAGATCCTACATGCTCTCAGAATTACTAAAAGTGATAATATTAACAAAAGACCTATCCAAAATATTGTTATTATGGGAATGGGAGAACCCCTACTTAACATTGACAATGTTATAAAAGCATTAAAAATCATACATCATTCAGAAGGCATTAACATTGGCTGGAATAAAATTACCCTGTCCACAGTAGGTATAAAAGGAAAATTAGAAAAATTGATAGAAGAAAAAACAACACCGAATCTTGCACTATCGCTACACGCCCCCAATGAAAATTTAAGAAAAAAACTAATACCGTTTAAAGGCATATACCCTATCGACGAATTTCTAAACGATGGATTAAAATACAAAAGCATAACTAAAAAAGATGTAACGATAGAATACGTGCTCATAGAAAATGTCAATAATAGCATAAATGATGCAAAAGAATTATCATTATTATTACGTAACTATCCATTCAAGGTAAATCTTATTCCATATAACCCTGTTGATGGATTTAAGTGGACTACACCTGATACTCACAAAATATTAGCATTTGAAAATATTCTACGCCAAAATAACATAACAACCACTATAAGAGCAAATATGGGAAAAGATATAAACTCTGCCTGCGGGCAGTTAGCACTAATAAGCAAATAACTGCCCCAATAGTTAGCCATTTTTGTTATATTCCCCCCGCGGCCATCCATATAAAATAATAATAGGATGAAAACCCGACGCCCTAAACTCGCTAACTCGGAATAAAGGAAGAATGAAGAATAAAGGGTAAAGGGTAAATTACAAAAGGGGAATTTGACAATGTGGTAGTTTTTGTATTGAAAGCAAAAATTACCACAAAGAGGAAATACCTTAAAAAGTTAAAAGTCAAAGGTCAAAACTCAATGGTCAAAAGTTCAAGGTTTAAAAATTTAAGGTAGCACAGACATTTCTGTCTGTGTCTCTTTGTCTTTCACAGGCAAGAATGCTTG
>CAZWFP010000027.1:0-20133 GCA_964633175.1 uncultured Planctomycetaceae bacterium
ATATTCTTTTTATCTGTTCCTTCGTCAAAGCATTGCTTTTCATTGTTCTGTGATTTTTAATTATAAAATAATTTATCTTTAAATAATTTTTTACAGAAACCCAGAAATTACCACAAAGAGGAAATACCTCAAAAAAGTCAAATGTCAAAAATCAAAGGTCAAAAGTAAAAGATATAAAAAATTCAAAATTTATCGTTTTACAATTCACTTTGGCGAACGGTTGAAATTGCAATCGTGATTTTTGCTATGTAGAGGCGTAAATTCCATGTTAGGGAAATTAAAAGCAATAATAATTTTTGTTGCTGTTGTAATTAGCGTGATTATATTTTACTTTTACTATATTAAATCACCAGTCCTGTATATAACGGATTTTGTCGTAGATGGTGATACTATAAAAGTGAGAATTGGTTATAAGAGTAAGATAACAATAAGATATGGATGTATAGATACTCCTGAACATAATGAACCGTTTTTTTACGAGGCATATAGCAAAAATAAGGAAATAGTTCTAGGTCAACTAATTTCGTTTTTGACATTAGATAATGATAGATATGGTAGAAAAGTAGCATTGGTTAGGGTATCTAAAAGCGGGTTGAGAATCAATGAAGAATTATTACGGCAGGGGTTGGCGGTATATTATAATGTATCTGGTAAATGTAGTGAATTTCCGGAATTACTTACCGCTCAGAAGTATGCTTTTGATAACAGGTTAGGTTTATGGAACTTATATTACAAGTATAAAGATACAAAATTTATTAAAGGAAAATATACTTTTCACCTTGACTCCTGTGATAAAATAAAATCTTATAATAAACAATTTCTAACATTACAGAAAGCAGTGTATTTAGGACTATCACCTTGTAGATATTGCAAGCCATTATTGACTTTATATCTGAAGAGCAATAAAAAGTAAAGAGAGATACCATTAGCCAAGAGTGTTTAGTGAAGAATGAAATTGCCTTGTGGGCTTTGTCTTGCCGCGCTGATAGACAGAGGGAAAATGGAAAATTTATGAATGTGATGATTTCTGTTTATGTATCTTCATTGCTGTAAGAGCGATTTCTACCAGTTTAATTTCTAATTCTTCTATTTCTTCTTGACTGAGGAATTTATCATTTAGTCTGTCGGATATTACAGCGCAAATGGCGGCACACTTAAATCCTAAAAATCTACCTATGGAAAGTAAAGCACTCGTCTCCATTTCAATGTTTTTTACTTTTAATTCCCCGAGTTTTTTTATAGTATCTGGTGGTTTGTAGTATTGTGATATTCTACCTTGTGGTTTATAAAAGCCAGAGAACGTGGCAGTCAATCCACTACAGTAAGGCACTTTTTTTATCTTACATGCCTCAATTACAGATTGAAAAAGTTCAAAATCAGAAAAAGCAGGATATCCATCAGGGACGTAGAACAGAGAGGTATTTTCAAATCTTATGGCACCTTCTGTGACCACGAATCCTTTCAGTTTAGCATCGTTAGAAATAGAGCCACATGTGCCCGCCCTTAGTATTGCGCCTATTTGTTCACCTAAAATATTCTTTAATTCGTTTAAAACAATTTCGGTATTGTCAGGTCCTATACCACTACTTATTAAACTGATGTATTCATCCTGAAAATATCCTGTTAGTATTCTGAATTCCCTAAATTTGTAATCGTAGGTTATAGGATGGAAGAATTGCCTGGCTATATCTATTCTGTCGGGATTGCCGACTAATATAATATGATTTGACAAGTCCTTCTTTAATACTTTAATGTGATATTGATACATCTACTCTCTCCTAAAATGATATGTTTTTGCATTTTCCTCCAAAATATTCTTTTCACCGAATTTTGGTTCTAAACTTATTGAGAATCGTATTTCATTCCTAATGGTATCTCGTGAAAATCCTATGTTGAAGTAGAAATCGTGAAAAACCCTTGTTAATGTTAAGATATTGTTTATTATTCTGTGTTCGTTCAGATAGTAATTTATGAACATCTCGGCATAATATTTTGAACTTAATTGTAATCCAGTATAAATTCCTATTGAATTAGCAACGTCCTGACTTACATTATACGTAGATCTTACTATGAATTTATTTTTATATTTATATTCTCCAGAGAGCGAAAACAAATATGGTTTTTTTGTGAATAATTTACCGACATTGTTTTCATATCGTGTTGCTAATGTAAATTCTTTTATTTTGAATTTCAGGTCTTGAACATAACTCAGTTGATTTGTATTTATGGGATTTGGATTATCTGGTAATTCAAAAGGAAAAAATGACGTTTGATTTTTTACGTTAAGTTTTTTTGTGTAGGATTCCATATATATATTATATTCAATTTCAAAATCCGTGAATATAAGATTGTTTCTAACCGAATAGTATAATTCAGCCGCTTCAGACAGTATATCCTCTTTATCAAAAAATAAAGCAGTATTTGGTTTGTTAGTTAAATCTTTGGTTTGTATGTATTTTATTTCAAATAGACCCAAATAACTATAATTGGTGGTAGCATAAAACAACGGTTTAGTAATTCCTAATCCTGCAAAAATCAGTGTTTTATCATTTATATTTGTAGATTCTTTATTGCTGTAATAATTGCCAGCCCAACCGGTATATAGATTAACGTTTAAATATTCCTGATACAGTTTGTAGACAAGCATATTTTTTGCAGTTAATCTGACCGTGTTTTCTTTTACGGCAAGAAGTTGATTAGTTTTTTCCAAGTATGCGATTGATGATAAAAAAGTTATGCTTAACTTCTCGCTTAGATTAAAGTTTAATATGCCTAATTTCAATAATGGTAAATATTCCGTTTGCTCTATAAAATTATTTATGTTTGGTCTTGTGAATACTCTTACATATAGATTATTCATTATGAATTTTTGTAAATTTAAATAAGTTTCTGGTTGTTTTTCATCTTTAAATTTATATGGGAATAATTCCTGTAAGAGGTTAGCATCAGATAATTTGTATATTTCGTATTTCGTCTGGAAATATTTTGTGTATATATCACCATAGGTGTGATAGAAAAATCTGTTTCTTGTGGGGGGTGGAAAGAAAAAGGTTTCAAAACTGTTCGATGGCTTTTTTATGCGATCATTGAGGTGGAAGAACTCGGTTTTTTCTTGTAATAAGGGTGCTTTGAATATGTGATTATATTCTATAAAGAAACCTCTTTTTGTTGAGTAAGAGGGATAGAAGTTGAAATCCAGAGAACTATTTTTTGAGGGATATAAAACATTTGTAAAGTATAGGGTAAGAGTTTTTTTAAACCTGCTTCTGCTAAAAAAATTTAATCCGCGAAACGTAACTTTTTTCTGTTGCCCATTTTGGACTATAAAGAAACTTCTTCTAAACCCTGTAAAAGGTATTAGTAGGATATTATCTATATTTTTTAGATATATTTTGTCAATGCTGTATTTTTTCTTATGGTGGCTTAGTGTAATGTATGATTTTCCCACTTTTACTTTGTAATGTGGTTTGGGCAGAGAACAAGTAGTAATATAACTATTATATAAAATCAAAGCATTGTAAGGACTCCTGTATCTTATTTTATCAGGGTAGGCATATATTTTTACGTTATTTCTTAATTTTGTTATTAACTTGCAATGTAAGAAGGTAATTTTTATGGGTCTTAAAGTACCTTTAAGACCATTACATTTTCCATTTATAAAAGGGAACTTGAAGAAAATGCTGTTTTTGTTTTTTATAAACGTTTGATTATGTTTTGTTGTTAAAACTATTTCTTTGCCATATACATTTACTGGTCCAGTAAAAAATCTGAATTTATTTTTTATATATATTATTTCTTTAATTTCTTTATTTTTTTTAGTTATTCTTACCATTTTAGTGAATCTGAGTTTATAATTATCGGCGTAAGAGTTTATGAGCGCTAATACCCAATAGGTAAAAGTCAAAAGCCGCAGCGATAAAAGGTAATGACTAATAGGTAGTAGGTGGTAGAATAACGATTTATTGATTTTCACTTAAGATATCATTACTATATATCAATTTTTTCTTGTTCCAAATCCATATACTTTTCCACGATGTCTTTTTTAATTCCTCTGCTGAGAATAGGTATAAGTGATAAAATGTTGGCGCAAATATAAGTGTTTTTATCCTATTGTCGTATTTACAACTTACAATGCCAAAAAGTTGTTCGGATAAAACCACCTTATCATATAATATCCCATTAGACAATTTTATGCATGGAAGTTCTTTAATGGCTTCTTGTTCAAAAAATTTAATGTTTCTCTCATATACTACTACCGTTAAATCCGCTTCTTTTTTGCTTTCATATTCTACCTCTACGTATTTATTAATCGTTTTTATAAATTCCTCCAATATTGCCCAATTCCTTTTTAGTTTAGATACAATTTTTATTTTTATCTTGCCAGATAATGATAGGGATTGAAAGGAGGGAATTAATTCCGATTTCTTCAATAATCGCACTATTGTATATTCAGGGTCTATTTTTATTTCTTGAACGTTTTCTATAAATAAATTGCAAAAATTGCCATTACAGATTGATTGTTGTAAGGGAATATTCTGGATCTGGTTATTTATTTTTATTGGAATATTTGAGTAACGCTGTTTAAGATTCTTTGTAAATACAAGAAGAGATTTATCATTTGATAACGTTTTGATTGCTATTTTAGGTATGCTTATTTTCTTTATAGGTAAAGTGATATTGCAACGTATTAAGTCATTAGCAAGTTTTAGGTAGTTGTCTTTATATCTTTTTACGAGGTAGAAATATGCTAAAAAAGTTTTTAATTGATTTTTAAGTTCTTTTAGGTATGAATAACGGTCTTCTGTAGAAGAAGAAATCTGTATACTTTTATATATGTAACTTGATAGAACGTTAAGCTTTTTATACCTTATAACAGTCATTATAGTTTTATATTCTTTGCTTAAGAAGAAGTCGCCAAAATATTCCTGTATTGCAGTATCTTGGTAGGTGGAAAAATTACAGGTGTAGAATGTCTTTAAAATTAACCTTATGAGTTTCGCTGGCATAAAACCGCTAAATAAGTCAGTTGAAATGTCTGAACCTAGGAAGAGGTTATTGTTTTCTGCAAAAGAAAATCTTTCGATATGAAAAAAAAGATTTATGTTGTTAGACATTTTTTTTTCAAATAGCATTCTAAAAAACGATGTTACCTTATTAGTAAGTTTTGCTACTGTTTTAATCTTTGATAAATTGTATCGCCCCTTTATTCTGAATATGTTTATATTAGGTATTTCCGTATTGATTTTTTTTGCTTTTGCAATGATTAGTGGAGATTTATTTTGTTCGGGAATTTGTATCTGATATAAATCTGGTTTAATTCTTGTTATGTTAGCCTCGTTGAAAAATAGTGAGTAGTTTTTTTTAATGCTTATATGAACATTTTTTGTCCTATCCTGATTATTTAATTTATGGGTTAATAATAGCGCGTGTATGTTGATAACGTATAATTTATTTCTTATAGTGTATTGTGATATTAAATTTAAAGGAATAGAATATATTGCACCAACATCTAAATATTCCGGTTTTTCATTACATTGTATATATAAAATATAATGTTTTGTAAAAACGTCGTTTGATGTATCAACAGTAGGTAATTGCACAAGATTTTTTGATGAGGCACAGTATGATTTTGTAAAGGAGTTTTGTATCTTTATCTCCAGAATTGTCGAATGGAATGGCAAGGAAAATCCAAAAGCGCCCTTATAGTCATTATTCTGAAAATATGCCTTTGAAGAATATTTTATTAATAATTCATTATTGAAAACGTTAAATCTCATATAATACCTTTCTTTTTCTAACATAAGATTATTGCTTTCAAAAGATGTTGGTGGCGCTGATGTCTTTTGTATATTTTCTATTTGTGGTTTAGATACTTTCCTTTTGAATATTTTGTTATATAAAGAACACCCTTCTGAAAAGGAGAGTATTATTGCTATTAATAAAAAAAATTTATATAATCTCATATTATGAAAAGGATAAAGGGTTTATTATACATACTAATAATATTATTGCTATGCTATATAGGTGGAGGTTGTAGTTTTACAAACAGGAGGCATAACTTAATCCATTATAGACAGATGAAGCATGATTTTGACGAAATGCATAAGACGATTGACAGTTGGATTTTTGATTTAGATTATTAGAAATTTAAAATAATATTTGAGTAGTATTGAATGGGGGTGAGCAATGGCTATTCGACTCGAAAGCATTGATGTGCTGGTGCCTTTCGGGGTTAAGGGCCTCGTTACAAACCTTAGTCGCAATAAGTGCCGACGAATACGCAGAACCAGTAGCATTAGCAGCTTAATAGAAAAGCTGCTAGGATTTTTATGCTCAGCCGAAGGGCATGAAAATCCACAGAGTTTATCGGCTAGTCGTAAGTTTAGTAAGCCAAACTTACGACGAAATTTATGGCTTACTTATCGCCACGATTGGCGTTGCTACCCATCCTGGCGGGAAATCAATCCGTAGCAACTATAAAGGTAGTACCACACATGCAATCTTTCGAGGACGTGGGTTCAAATCCCACCACCTCCATATTAAAAAAGTAGTGAGCAACCGCTAACGATAGGAACTCACAAGTAAAAACTCAAAAATATATGTGAAAGTTCAAAAGTTTAAAATGTAAGAGTTTAATATGATTGTTTTTATTAATGGAAAGAAAGAAAACGTTGCTGATAATTTAACAGTATCTCAATTAATTGATTATTTAAAATTAAATAGAGAATTGATTGCAGTGGAGATTAATTGTAACATTGTAAGGAAGACGGAATATAACAAGTATCAGTTGAAGGAGAATGATGAGGTAGAAATCTTGACTTTGATTGGGGGAGGATGAATATAGATATAAAGGGGATGATGTAAGGTGGAATATAATTTTTGTGACAGTGTGTTGAAATTAGGGAAGTATGAATTTAAGAGTCGGCTTATTTTGGGCACGGGTAAATATTCAAGTTTTGACATTATGAGAAAGTGTTTTGAAGCGGCAGAAGTAGATGTAGTAACAGTTGCCATTAGACGAGTTAATTTAGATAATTCTTACGAAAACATTTTGAATTACATAGACAGGAAAAGATATACTTTACTGCCAAATACCGCTGGTTGTTTTACAGTAGAAGAAGCCATAAGAATTGCTCATTTAGGAAGGGAGTTATGCAATACTGATTTGGTAAAATTAGAAATTATTGGCGATAAAGATACGTTATACCCGGATACAGCCCAAACGATAGAGGCAACCAAGCAATTGGTAAAGGAAGGTTTTTGTGTTCTTGCATATACAAATGACGATGTTGTAGCTGCAATGAAAATACAGGATGCCGGTGCTACTTCCGTTATGCCTCTTGGTGCCCCTATCGGTTCAGGATTAGGTATATTAAATCCTTACAATATTCAAGCAATAATACAAAAACTATCTGTTCCTTGTATTGTAGATGCGGGTGTTGGAACTTCCTCTGATGTCGCCATTGCTATGGAAATGGGCGCAGATGGGGTATTGCTTAACACGGGTGTGGCATTATCAAATAACCCTGTGAAGATGGCTTTGGCTATGAAGTTAGCATGTCAAGCAGGAAGATTATCTTACTTGTCAGGGAGAATACCAAAATCATATTATGCTAATCCATCAAGTCCATTGTATGGTATGCCGAAACCACCAAGTAAAAGAGATGAGGTAGCCAAAAGTAAATAGGTATTAGCCAATAGGGAATCCGTGATTTGGAATCCACACTGTGTAATTTTTCATTTTTATTTTTGAGGTTTAGCGCGGGCAGGAGGACAACTTTTACATTTTTCATACGATTATTTTAGATAGGAAATAATGATTATTAAATTATAAGGAGGATATTATAATATGGGCACTCAAGTATTGGAAATGGGTGTAGGTGTAGAAGATAAGTTGCGCCCCGAGAAGAATATGGTGATTGGAACCGCCAATGACCAGCCAACTCATCCTTTTATACTTATCGGAAAGGATGGGGTAGAAGAGATAACATGCGAAAAAATTGTCTATTCTTCATCATTACAATATGGCTTCGGACTTTTTGAAACGTTAAAGATATTTGATAATGAAGTATTATTCTGGCACGACCATTACTGGAGGATGTATAATTCAGTTAAACACATCAGCATACCTTTTTATTGGAACTCTTTGGACTTATTACAAAGTATAAAAAAAAGTTTACTTTCTCGTTATTCTGAAGGGACGTTACGATTGTATCTGTTTTTATCGCCACTTTACGGTTACAAGAATTTGAATAGTGTAGAAAGTAAGATGCTTTGTAGTTTACTAACAGACAAAGTAGCACCGCCTACGAATGCAAAGCTATTCATTAGTAACGTATTTAGATATTCCAGCGATTATTTAGTGAAACATAAAATGACCCAAAGAGCACATCTGATTCTGGTTTCCAAGGCATACCAGGAAAAAGGTGCTTACGAAGGATTATTATTGAACGAAAATAATCATATTACCGAAGGGACCCGTTCCAATATTTTTTTCTATAAAAATAATAAGTTTTACACCCCATCTTTGGATACCGGTATATTGCCAGGTGTGACAAGGAAAAAATTAATACAAATCATAAAAGAAAAAGGATATGAAATTGAAGAAGGGTTTTATACACAAAATGATTTACTATCTGCAGAAGAGATATTCATAACATTTACAACCTATGGGATAATACCCATAAGTGAGATTATTGGAGCTGATAAAAAATTCAAAATAGAAAAGTCATTACAATTACAAAAAGAGTTTGAGGAAAAAGTAAAGAAGGAAAATGAATATTTCAGAGTGTTATTTGTATGCAAAGAAAATTCCGTCCGTTCTATTATGGCAGAAAGTATAATGAATAAAATTTCCAACGGCAAAGTAAAAGCAATAAGTGCAGGATTGAAAAGTTCCCAAATAAATTCGATGACAAAAAAAATTCTGGAGAATGAATCTTTGTTTAGTCAATCCTTGCGTTCAAAAGAATTAACTAAAGAAATGTTGCACGAGGTTGATTTTGTAGTAACGGTATGTGATATTAGTAATTGCGTGGTATTAGGTAGTTTAGATACAAAAACCCAGATTATAAGATGGGAGGTAAAAGAGCCGGCTGGCACACAGGAAAGTTACTACAATACTTATAAAGAGATTGAAAACCTGTGTGGTAAATTTTTAGTTAATTTAGGGATATAAAGCGGTTTTATAGATTATCTTCAGTAGAACGTATATAAGAGGAAGAAGTATTGTAAGTAATAATATATTATCGTTATATTTATCAGAATTTTTAGGATGTATATAGCAACCACCGCCAGTAGGTGGTGGAGGGGTTATCGGTATTTCTGGGGCAAATATTCCTATGGGGTCAACTATAAATTTAAAACCACCTGGGTCAGCCGAGCCAAAGAAATCACTATCCCTATCAAAATCACTGTTATTTTCCACATCAAAGGAGAAGGATTTTCTATCAGATGACAAGTTTATTATATTTGTGATTTCGGTCCATATATTACCTTTACCTAATTTAAATACCTTTGCACTGGTAGGAAGGGCATAAGGTAAAGAAGTTGTAAAGGTTACCTTATCACCTGAGAGAACTCGCACACCTAATTGAAAAAGTGCTAAAAGTTTACTATTTTCAACTCCCTGTGGTGGAGGGATTTTTCCGCTCCCTAATACTCCTCCTTCGAGATTGCCCGGTGCGGTTATGGATGTAAAGAAAGGATTTTGTGGTGGAGGTGCAAAAACTGCGTTCCCTGACACTACAAATGTATATAAAAGTTCCTGTTTAGGCGGGTCATCTAACGCATTTAGCGATACCCTTGTATTAGTGTTCGAACTGCCCACCCCTTCCTGTTTGTCATCTATTCCATCGTTATCATTATCAATTACTGTTAGTTTTATCACACTATTAAAATTTGATAATGAGGTTACAAAAGTGCCGTCGCTTGCCTCTACGGAATAAATAGTTATGTCACTATTGAAGAGAGGGAAAACGGCAAAGTATGCTTCCTTATTTACGTAATTACCATCATACAGAAACGGCGTTGTTCCTAGTGCAGTTTTTATTGCAGAAGGAAGTTTAGAGAGGGATGTTTCTGTTAAATGTTCTAAAGGGAGGTTTCTTGCGCCGTATTTGTCTCTGTAGAGGACTTTTACACTAGAGGCAGGAATGTTGTCTATTGAGGAATATACGACTAAGAATGTGAAATTATCGCCGGATGTTCCACTGTCAGGAGATACAAATCCTAATCCTAATTTTTCTTGTTCAAATCCTGCTATATCTGCCCAATCAAGAGTGGGCGGAGTTTGCGTTGAAGATAAAGGTATTTCTAAAAACGCCCCTGATGATATATCATTGATTTTAAATCCAGCAGGAAGTAAGGTAGTAATCGCACCCGACTTTTCATCTACAAATCCATCCCCTGCTCTATAGGCATATCTGATTTTATTGCCTGGGGGAATATTGGATATTGTTAGTGACACTCTATACATAACCCCTAATGTGCTATAGGCATCATCGTTTATATTCACTTTTGTCATAGTGAATATTTCATTTGTTTCTATTACGTTATTGCCATTTGTATCTGCTAAAACTTCAATAAAGGATGGGGGATTATTTTCCTTATCCTTATACTTTACACGTAATTCAAATATTGTGTTAATACCTCCGGTAGGGGGCGTGACACTATTTTCACTAAGTTCAGGAGGATTATCTAAAACGGTTACTATCTGGCTACCTGATGATAGAGCGGTTGTATTGAAATTTCCTGACGATGCTTTTAGTATGAACCTTCCTTTATTAAATCCTCTATTTGTTCCATCAAAAACGAAGAACAATATAACTTCACAGAAATAGTCCTTCCCATCAATGGTATTAGTATCTAGTGGATCGACCTCTGTTAAAAAGCAAGGGATTTCTTTTATTAAGTCAGCAGTACTTATTGAGAGCGATAGGTCTGTATCTAAGGTGAAATTGGCACTTGTAGGTAATCCTCCATTTATGTCAGTAAAGGTGAATTGGAATTTGAAAGTAGAGCCCCCAAAACCTTTACCATTGGTGGGAGAAATTATCTGAATATTGGTTATAGATAAACGCGCAACAGTGAAAAAAGAGTTTGTGCAGACAGAAAAAGGAGCCCCGGAACATTTTATTGTGCCAAAAGAAGGCGCTATTTCCAATGTAAATTGCTTCGTAATATTTGCATCAAAAAATATCTGAGAGATATTTGCATCAATTTTGTTATAAGTGGTAGTTTTACTATTTAAAGTGAATTGAACATTTGGAGTTCCAATACTTATGGTTTCAGAAGTGTTATTATTAGTGCCATTTGGATTGAATGTAGTATCATATATAGCAATATATAGAATATTACCGGCTTGAATTATACCGTTTAACGAAGCTCCATTAGAAGAGGAAATCTTGTTTAGGAGGCTACCTATTTGTGTTGTAACATCAACTAATGTGCCGGGAGTAACATTATCCTCAGCAATTATTTTGGTTAGTTTTAACTTATATTTAAACGTTGTTGGTGAGCAAAAGATTGTTGTGTTTGGAGAAGGGCATTCTCCCGGGTCACTAAATCCGAACTTTAATTCTTTTTGTTCCGTATTAGAGAGGGATATATTGGAAATTTCTATATTTTGACTATTTTCCCCTATAAAACCAGATATTTTAATTGCTACTTTACCTATAATAGTAGGAGGCGCTGATTCATTTTCTGATATTGCTTTTGTTCCTTTTAATGCTAAAAATAATTTTCCAGACGCTGTAAATGATTTCAATATGGAGAAACTGCCAGCGGGACCATCCGTCAATGTAGATGTTATAGTGGTTAAAGAGGTGGTTATATCGCTGTTATTACAGTTCGGAGCGTTATTGCAAATTCCTCCTATCTTAAAAAATTTATCTAATTCATCTTTTACTTTTTCTATTTTTACAGAAAATAAAATATTTCCTGAATTTGACAGCGGCTCCTGCTGTGTAAATTGCGCAGTTGCAGCAAAATTATAGGTAACTTTTGTAAAGCCATCAATCGTTAAATCGACTGTCATACTTTGATTTTGCCCTAAAAAGTTAATGACAGGCAAATATAAACAGTTTGTAGTTGCGTTCGTTTCTCCCGGGCATTTATTAAACGTTCCTTTATTCGCTGCATTAAAATCAGATAATCCCAATGTTATACCATTTTTTACTACTTTGATGAAGGTATTTGTTGTATCTAGTGTGTATGATATATCTTGCGGTTTAAATGTGCCTTCTATATTGTTTATCCTGATAAGAGCTGCGAACTTAGGAGCATCAAAACATTTTATTGTCTGAGAACCAGATGGACAGTTTGTCGTGTTTGTTAGGTCCTGAACGAATCGCACTGTTTTTTGAGGACTGGTTAAATCATAGGTAGATGCTAGTAAATTTCCCGTCGAACTTTTTGTAAACCCTGCTATTGACACTGTAAAGGTATTATCTAAAAAGTTTGAGGTGGAAGGTGTAAACCATTTATTTGAAACAATGTAAGGATTACCATTAAACTGTGTGCTTATGTCAGAAAAGATTGTATTTGAACTTGAAGATGCGCTCCCTATTGTTCCATTGCTATTTATACCAATCGTATTTCCTAATTCATCTTCTATTTTATCAATTACTACGCTTGTTTGCAATGCGCTGACGCACGTTACACCTGCGCAATCTGTTGGATTATCGGAAATCACTAATTTTATCTGTTGCGTCCCTATATTCGAATTACCGGATAAATCTATTTCTCTTTCAGTGTAACCTGCAATGAGAATCCTGAATTTCTTCGTAGTTGGTAATACAGGTATAAGAACAAGTTTTAGGTTTGTGCAATCTTCGCCTATATTATTTATGGGGTTATTAGCATTATTATCGCTGCAAAATCGCGCTCTATTTTCTAAAGCATCGCCATCAGAAGTTAAGAATGTTCCTGTCCCTGTATCTGCTTCTATCCCAAATATTTTGGTGTTTGAAGTATTTATAACTGCGCCGCTTGCAGCATCAGGCGTTATAAATCCTATTCGTTGGTCATCGCTTCTTTTTACGATGCTGATTACTACATTAAATAGCATATATTCAAAAAAGCAGTTACTTGTATTGTGGGTTGCTGGGTCTTGACAACTGGAGGCATCTGCTGCGGTAGAAAAAGTATATCCTGCGCCTGCATTATCATCGCATCTTTTTACATAACCATCCTTTTCAATAACAAATGTTAATTTGTCGTTGTTAGCAAATCCTGGTGAAATGGAGAGAATTTCTCCGTTATTTTGTCCATCTGAATCGGTGCCGTCTGCTATTATTTTATCTGCATTGATTGGTAGCGAAGCACATAGACCACCAGATGCGCTTTTATATATAGATACCCGTGCTCCTGTTATTTTGCCTCCTGTTTCATCTTTTGTAACTATTTTTAATGAGTTAAATGTTAAAAAAGAATTTGTGCATATAATTGACGTTCCTGTGGTGCAACTTGCCGTTGGGGCAATTTGAAGTTCAAACTGTTTGGCTAAATTACTAACTGTGAATGCATTTGATATGTCTATATCAACTCCTGCATATAATATTCCTGTCTGGGAACAGAGATTAAGGGTTATACCAGCACTTTTGCCTATTGAAAGTATTTCCTGCGTTCCACCATTATTATCATCAATTAATGGTAAGTAATAAAAACTATCGCTTGGGGTATTTGTTTGAATGGAGCCGTTTAAAGTCAAACTGCTCGACATCGTAAATGCGGAAGGTGGAATGTCTTTTATCTGGAGGGAAACGTCTTGTGGGTCTTGTGGGTCTGGAGTGCAATTAGGTAGTGCTTTCGCAAATAGTTTATCAAATTTTATTTTGTATTTATGCGCTTCAGAACATACAACTGTTGAATCTGCCATGCAATCGCTGATACCAAATTGTATATCTATTTGAGAATTTAAATTAAGATTGAAAAGGGGGGTTCTTACTCCATTAAAAGCTGCATCAGAACCTATAAATCCATTTATTTTAGCGGTTATCTGTCCATTGATAGTGCTTCCTACTTCGTGTAGTGTTTTGGTTCCACTGATTGCTATTAAAACCTTATCGGCTTGAACGACTGTTTTTACTATACTAAAGTTCCCAGAAGGTTCACCAGATATAGTTAAGGTGGCGCTTGTTATATTTGCATTACAAGGTGACACTGCTTGTGGACAGGTTCCGGATATAGAAAACCCTTTACCTAACTCATCTTTTGCCTTATCTATTTTAACTGAGAAGAGTGGTGGCGTTGGCGAGGTTGAAAAATTCTGCTGCGTAAATAATGTGGTTCCTGAAAAATTATATTTTCCCTGCGTGAACCCGTCTATTGTTACCAGTGCATCAAAGGAGGTATTTGCTCCTAAATAATCCTTTACAGGTATATATACACAATTTGCCGTTCCTGAAGCATCTTCACTACATTTACCATATTGCACGTTTCCATTTCTATTGAAAGTTGAAGGGGATAACGAGGTAAAGGTGTTTGTGGTGGCAAGATTTATGCCCAAATCCGATGGGAGAGTGCTTGTTTCAATATTATTTACTCTGACTCTCGCAGCGTATTTTAAGGGAGGGGAACAAATATTGACTGCGCAAGTATCATCAAACTGGTATGTAATTGTTGTGTCTGGGGTTGCGAAGAGAGAATTATTAAAAGTGGTGTTGGCGCTTTCAGCAAAACCATTTATACGAGTGTTTATCGAGCGAGATGGAGAAAAAAAGTTACTCGTTATAGGAAGAAGCCATTTTTTATTAGCAGTATCTAAATACGGAGCGCCGTTAAGTGTATCTGGTTCAGCAGGAATGAAGGTTGTATTTGTTGAATCACTTAGATGTGAGGTTGTAGCATCAGGACTACCTATACCAATTAATCCACCTAATTCAGTTTCTATTTTGTCAAGTGTGGTGGAAAAGTCAAGAGAAGGTCCGCATCCTGTTATTGGGTTTGAGGTGCAGGTATTGTCAAACTTTACCGTAACTTTTGTTTGTCCGAAACTTGCTGTGGTAGTTAAACTTGCCTGGGTTCGTTTATAACCGGCGATAAAAATTCTGAATGTTTTAGGTGAGGTGGAAGCAAAAGGAACGGGAACCAAAAATTTTGGTGTTGTTGTGCAATCGTCACCACCGAATGCCGTTTTGTTGGTTGTGCACAGTCGCGGCGCATTCGCTGTTGTAGAGGCATTGTCATCTGTTGGGGGAACACCTGCTCCTGTATCTGTTATTGTATCATAAAATATGGTATTCGTTAACTCCGCCTTTGCACCAGTTGACGCATTAATCCCAATATCGCTTCCATCCGCTCTTTTAATTATTTCAATCCTAACTGAAAATACAAGATTTACTTTATTTTCAGTAGAGCAATCGTTAAATCCCTCTGTAGAATCGGGGTTGCAAGTATTATTATAAACAAACCCTAAACCACCATTATCAATACACACACTCACAAAACCATCTCGTTCAATTACAAAGGTTAACTTACTTCCATTAGGTATAAGGGGTGATGGGTCAGGATCTGTAGTAAAATCAGATCCTTTAACAAGTCTTACAAAGTTTGCAGCCCCTGTTTTTGATACTACTGGTATAGAAGGCAGGGCATTACAAGGAACAGGATTAACTGTAGGACTTGTTGGGTCTTGATAAACCTTTACCGTTGCGCCTGTAATATCTCCATCTGTTTCATCTCTTGTGTAAATTAAAATATCACCGGGGGCCGTATATAAATAACCTAAAGATAAAAGATAAAAATATATGCATAGCGCCCAACGATTAGTAAATAGCATAATCTTGTAATTTTAAAACCAAAATTTCAAAATAACCTAAAAAGTCAGAGATTACCACCAATAGATAATTAGGAATGATAAATGTAAGAAAAAGTCAAAGGTCAAAACTCAAAAGTTTCAAAGAAATCTAACTCGCTAAACGTGCAAACTCGTAATAAGATAATAAGAAGCAAAAGCGCAGGTTTAAAATTCAAAGTAAGGTTATTGGCTACCCGGGGAGGATTCGAACCTCCATAAAGGGAACCAAAATCCCTTGTGTTACCATTACACCACCGGGTATTGTAAAGCCACGGATTTTAGATTTTAAATTTGAAATTTTTTATGTTGTAAAATTATGGTTTGAGGTTTGTAACATAGAAAGCGGTTGCTATTACGTATAGTTGGAGGATGCTTATGGCAAAGAATGTTGTTAGTTTAGGCAAGGAAGGTATTGATAATAATTATGTAAAAAGGTCAGATGGTATTGCGGAATATTCAAAAAGGATAAACAAAAGTTATTTACGCAAGGATGTTCCATTTTATGCAATTAGCGAACGGGAATTAGTAGAATATTATATGCGATTGTCTCAGTTAAATTTTTCAGTGGATACTAATTTTTATCCTTTGGGTTCCTGCACAATGAAATATAATCCTAAAATTAATGAGGCTGTTGCGGGGATACCACGATTCTTATTTTTACATCCATTACTTTTAGAAGAATATGTTCAGGGTATGTTAAAAATAGGGTATGATTTACAAAGGTTTATAAAAATAATAACTGGATTGGATTATGTTACGCTTCAACCTGCTGCGGGAGCGCATGGAGAATTAACGGGTATTTTTATGATAAATAAAAAATTGAGGATTGAGAAAAAAAGCGATAAAAACGTTATTTTAATTCCTGACAGTGCGCATGGAACCAATCCGGCAAGCGCTGCATTTTTGAATTATAAGGTGGTCCCTGTCAAAACCGGCAGAGATGGTTGTATTAATTGGGGTGATTTTGAACGAAAATGTGATGATAAGGTTGCAGCGTTGATGATAACTATTCCTGGGACTTTAGGTATATTTGAAAACAATATTGTAAAGATAAGTGAAATGGTGCATAGGAAGGGCGGGTATGTATATATGGACGGGGCTAATTTTAATGCTTTAATTGGCAATATAAGTGCTGGTAAATTGAAAGTGGACATATTGCATCTGAATTTGCATAAAACGTTTTCAATACCTCATGGTAGTGGTGGACCTGGTTCAGGCGTTATTTGTGTGAGCGAAAGTTTTAAAGATTACTTACCTGTTCCGGTAATCGGTTATAGGGATAATAAATATTATTTTGACTATGACATAAAACATTCAATTGGAAAAATCAAATATTTCTGGGGACATGCGAATCATTGGATTAGAGCGTTAAGTTATATATTAAAATGTGGCAGTGATATTGGACGGGTATCAGAATTTGCAAATTTAAATGCGAGGTTTTTGTTTCATAAACTTTCAAAGTTTATGCCGTCTGGTTATAATAATCTACCTTTACACGAATTTGTTCTTAGCGCAAAGAGTTTGAAAAAATATGGTATAAGAGCAATTGACATTGCCAAACGATTAATAGATTATAAAATTCATCCACCAACGATGTATTTTCCTTTGATCGTGGAAGAGGCACTAATGATTGAGCCGACTGAAACAGAATCGGTTGAAACATTGAAGAAGTTTGTAGAAACAATGAAAACGATTATTGAGGAATGTCAAAAGGACTCACGGCAACTACATCAAGCACCTATGCATGCTTCGGTAAAAAGGGTAAATGAGGTTTTTGCTGCGAGAAACTTAAAAGCAGTTGAGTAAGTTATTCTTTGCTTCTCCAAAGATGTATTATCATAATTATGGCTCCGCATGATATGAATGTATCTGCTAAATTAAAGATTGGCCAGTGAATAAATCGTATACTGATAAAGTCCCGTACGTGCCCATATAGTAATCTGTCCATTATGTTTCCTAATGCTCCGCCGATAACGAGAGATAATCCTATTCTGGTAAAAAAAGATATGAATATAAATTTATAAAATATTATGAATAGAAGAGGAAATACAATTAAATTAACAATCATTATTATTTCATTGTTGCCGTGAAACGTTCCCCAGAAGCCGCCTGTATTAGTTACCTTTTCTAAGTAAATAACCTTAGGTATTATAACAGAGGTTTCTTCACCTCTTTTTTCTAAAAATCTAAATACAAGTTTTTTTGAAAAATGATCTATTGTAAAAACTATTAATGAGACAATAGTTAACTCTATGATTGCCTTATATTTGTTGATAACACCCACCCCTCTCTACGTCATTTTAGCAAATTAATTTTTGTAAGTTTAAATATTGATACCTGAATTCTCCTCTAAAATTTTACAGTCAAGACATAATCTTGTATATGGTAATACCTTTAATCTTTCTTTATTTATGGGTTTATTGCAATTCTCGCAGATACCATATGAATTATGATTAAATTTCTCAAGCGCAGCATATATTTCCTTTAATTCTTTTTGAATGCTCTCTAACATAATGCACGCAAAATCTTTGTCATATTCCTGGCTTCCCATCTCTGCTAAATGCTGGGGTACGCCTGACAAATTTCCCGTATCGTCTTTTACACTACTTTTTGTTAAATCATTCGCCCTGTTTTTCAGCATTTCTTCTATTAGATTTCTTCTATTTATTAATAAATTCCTGAATTCTTCTAATTCACTCTGAGATAAATATATAACTTGCTGTTGAATTGATTGTTGTTCTTTGCTTTCAGGTAACGGCTGTTTTTGTTTTATTACCTTCTTATTCTTTTTTAAAGGAACCCTGCTTTTTAAAATCCTACCTTTACTGTCCTGTTTTTTAGATAATTTTTTATGTTTTATTACATGTTTATTTTTACCTTTAGCATTCTTCTTATTTTTTCTCGGCATCCGGCAATACCTTAGTTTCTTTCTTATAATGTAAGAGCGTCATTATTTTCGCTATGTATTTTCTCAATTTTTTGAATTCTGATGTGTCAACAATTCTATCAATTGATTTTTTAAACTTTAGTTCTATGAGTTTCTTCTGCGCTTGCTTTAGTTCTTCCGATAGTTTCCCTTTGTCCAGATTTTTTAGTTCGTTTAATTCTTTATATTCCATGCACTTTATTCTCTTGTAAGCATTCTTGTTTTAACGGATAATTTAATTGCAGCGTTATAGAATGCCTCTTTTGCTTTGGAAGCAGATATATTATCTAATTCAAATAGTATGGTTCCTTTTTTTACGACGACTGCATAATATTCAGGTTCCCCTTTACCTGTGCCCATTCTTGTTTCCAATGGTTTTGCAGTGATTGGCTTGTGTGGGAATACTCTTATTATAAACTTTGCATCTTTCCCTATTATTTTGCTAATTGTAACTCTGCATGCTTCTAGTTCTTGGGCACTTACCCATTTTGTTTCTAATGATTGAAGGGCATAAGTACCAAAACTTATACGGTTACATCTTGATGCTACTCCTTTTAAGGTTCCTCTCTGTTCTTTTCTGAATTTTCTTTTTCTTGGAGCCAGAAGCATCTAGTTGGTATTATATTGAGAGTTGGTTGTTGTTGCGCCTTTGTTTTGTTCTTGGGCGATTTCGTCTTTATATCCTTTAAAAATCCATACTTTGACGGAGACCTTCCCTTTCGTAATAAGTGCTTCTGCAAAGCCATAATCTATGATGGCATCCAAAGTTGCAAGAGGTAATTTCCCCGCTTGTAACGTTTCAGAACGCGCTATTTCTATGCCACCTATTCTACCTCCTACCCTTATTTTTATGCCTTTGGCACCGGATGCCATTGCCGTATCAATTGCTTTGTGCATTATTCTTCTATGCGATGCTCTCTTTTCAAGCTCTAATGCAACTGCTTCTGCAACTAATTGTGCTGACAATTCTACTTTTTCTACCTGTTTTACGTTTATATTTACTTTCTTTTGCGTAAGATTTTCTATCTCTTCTTTTATCTTTTCTATCGTTGCACCCTTTTTACCTATAAGGATACCTGCACTTGAGGTATTCACATCAATGTTTATGGTATCTTTTATCCTTTCAATTTCTATTTTTTCAACTATAGCTTTGCCGAAGTTTTCTTTGAAGTATTTTCTTATTTTGACATCTTCTATAAGCCATTCCTTAAATAAGTTTTTCGGTGCAAACCATCTGGAGCGGAAATTTTCTGTCAGCCCTAACCTAAAACTTATAGGATTTACTTTTTGACCCATAATAAAGAGAGGTATTGTATCATAAAAAAACAATTTTTCAAGTTCTAATCCCCACCGTCAATAGTTCGCCGAACGGCCAATTTAATCTTTTTTAACAAATTCAATACCATTA
>CAZWFP010000028.1:0-19368 GCA_964633175.1 uncultured Planctomycetaceae bacterium
GTTTTGTTGGTGATGATTGTGGTTTTGTTGGTGATGATTGTGTTGTGGTTGGCGGTGGTGGCACTACTCCTTGTGCTATTATGTTTATCGGCAGATTAGGTGGTATTGCATGGGGGTTTTTTAATACTAAATTTGGAATATTTGTATCTAGGTATTCACATTTCTTATATGCTAATCTTATCGTCTGCTTTACATCTGGAATAGGAACATTAGGGTCACATTCTACATCTGATAGATATCGGGGGTCTAATAGCTTAAATCTCTTTGCCTCTACCGTTATAAAATCTTTTAATGCTTCATACTCTTGCCAACTTAATCGAACATTTCCATAACTTGAGGATGTTAATTGCACCTCTGCAAAAAATTCTCCTCCAACAGTTCTTGCCATCATTGCTGCTATCCTCTCTCCTAATTTCATCCCAACAAAGTTTTCATTTATCGTCCTGCCATCTTCTAAAGTTACTACATCACCTAAGGTATTGAGCATATTGACTGTGTTAAGTGAGAGTATATGTCCACCGTATGCAGTTTGTATTGGATTGCCTTTATTATCCAATTCTACCGGTCCGTTTATCCATATCTGACTATGGGCATCCAATATTTTAAGGGAGTAGTATTTGTAGTAGTCGCTCTCTGATGGTATCTTACCTGATACACCTGACTGTTTTGTAATATTACCTTCCTTCATAGGAACCGTAACTTTATGATATGATACTAAAAATGAATTCTCCAAAGGCACAGATGGTGTGTAAACACCATTGTAATCGTAATCAGGTGAACATAATTTTTCACCTTTATCATATTTACCGTTTAAATTTCTATCAATAAACTCTTCCTTAGGATATGCCCAATCGGCTTTATCTACCGTTCCATCTTTGTATGGACCATACAGAAAGGTTGAAAAGTTTTTTGTTGCATCTCCTGCTAATCTTACTTTGGCAAAATCAACTGCGCTCATAGCAATCTGTCTTGATACCTCTGTTGACAAGAATGATTCTGATGAACTTCTACTCTGTCTTGATAGTAACATAAACCATATTCCTATACCGCTAAATAGAGATAGAAAACCTATTATAAGAACTATTACTATTGCCCGTTCATCTTTTTTCATACTTTTATCCTCCTTCCTCTATTATATAATGCGAAATTGCAAAAAAACACAGAGGAGGAAGCAAAAATTATTCCTCGTTTATACACCTATAGATGTAACGTTTTGTTATCATTTTACGCCAAAAAGTGACATATTTAATTTTGTAACCTTTAGGTAACACTTTTATATAAGAAGTCAAAAGCCACAAGTTAAAGGTCAAAGTTTAAAAGTTCAAGGTTTAAGGTTTAATGAAAAATCCAACTCGCTAAACGCGCAAAGTCGAGATAAATTAAATTACCTTTACTTTCCATCTTAACTTAGGATTAACAATACCATTTATTTTAGGAGCGAGGGGTCCCGCGGTTTCCACAACTTCAAACGAAGATACGTTGACAACGCCGGCAATGATATTATTCGAACTTTGATGCACCCATAAATCAATAAAATATATCTGGGGAGACAAAAGATTTGCTGGTATAGAACACTCACTTATGTAAGTTCCGGGTTCTATTCTGCGGCCAAAAACTGGCAGGGTATCCGCATCGGTAGATGACAATATTAAAACATCATCAACGGTTTTCAGGTGTAGAGTAAAGCGAACTGATTGAAAGGGTTTTGATACTCTGTAGTGAATTTGTATATGTATATTTTCTTCTGAGGTGAATATATTACTTTTGGAACCATCATCGTGAGATATAGCAACTTTTTCTATCTGGAATGAGTTTTTCAATTCAGGAGGATTATATTCCTCTGCCCAGATTGGTTTGCGAAATTCAGGGTTATTGAGAAATGAATTAATATATTTTGAAATTATTTCTTCTGTGGGGCCATCCATTAACTTTTTGCCGCGATCTAAAAAAATAACCCGCTGGCAGATACGGCGTATCGCGCTCATATTATGAGATACAAATAATACAGTGCGCCCCCCTTTAGAAACCTCATCCATCTTCCCCAAGCACTTTCTTTGAAATGCCGCATCCCCTACTGCTAATACCTCGTCTACCAGTAAAATATCAGGGTTTAAGTGTGAAGCAACCGAAAAAGCAAGTCGCATATACATACCAGTTGAATAGTGTTTCACAGGTGTGTCTATAAATTCTGATAGTTCAGCAAATGTTACAATATCATCAAATACTCTGTTTATTTCATTTTTTTTCAACCCCAGCGCTATACCATTCATATAAATATTATCTCTTCCTGAAAGTTCTGGATGAAACCCTATACCTAAACTTAAAAGTGCTCCAACCCTTCCTCTTATATATGCAACCCCACTGCTTGGATGAATTATTCTTGCAAGTAACTTTAAAAGCGTTGTTTTTCCTGAACCATTTCTACCTATTATGCCTACAATTTCCCCTTCTCCTACTTCAAATGATACATCATCCAGCGCTTTTATATAATTATTAGCCGCTTGTAAATTACCAGTATGCAATATGTGCTTAAAAAAATCTGATAGTTTATTGTAAAATGACCTGCTCCTGTCTTTTATTATTCTATACGTTTTGGAAACGTTTTCTACTTTTATTACAGGATTAGACACCTTCTCCTCTTGTTACAACAAATCTGGAATAGTAGCATCTTTTTTTTGAAAATATATCATACCACCAATGATAATTAATAATGCTATCGTTGCAGGAATGTAAACAGTTAGATTGTTTATATTATATTGTGGAAGGAAAATCCATCTACAATATTCCACAACTGGTATAAGCGGATTAAAAGAAGCATAAAATCTAAATCTTTCTGGTATATTATCATAAGTATAGAAGATAGGGGTTAGGAAAAACAAAACTTGTAAGAAGAACGGGATAACATATTGTATATCTCGGTATAAAGCGCACAAAATAGAAATCCATAAAGAAACTCCGAGAGATATCAAAAAAAGCCACAAGAATACAGGTAGTATAAATACGATTTTCCAACTTATGGCTGTTCCTACGAATATAGCGATAAGTAAAAACGATATTATCTGGAATAAACTATCATATAAACTTGTGATACAGGAAGTTAATGGTAGTATTACTCGTGGGAAATATATCTTGGAAATCATATACTCATAACCAGTCAGTGAGGTATATGCTCTATTTATACTTGTGGAGAAAAAAAACCATGGTATAAGACCTGCGAGGTAAAATGAGAAAGGCGAGTTTCCATGAATAGGCATTTTGACAAACCGATAAAAGACGGCAACAAAAATTATAGTGCTCAAAAGAGGTTGAAGCAAAATCCATCCCACACCTATAAACGTATTTCTATACCGTATACTAATTTCTCTTTTGACTAACATATATAGCAGTTCTCTATATTCTATGATTTCCTTTAGAAATTTGAAAGAAAATGCTCTGTGAGGTTCAATTACAGTATAATCAGCCATTTCCATTTATCGTTTAGCAGATTATAAGTCGTTTTTTCTTCTAAAACTTTTGTCTTCTGGGGCGTGGCTACTTCATTTTTTAACTTCTTCCACTAATTTCAAACGAATATCTGGAGCCAATTTTGCTTTTCCCAGCACCTTCGGCACAAGTTCGCGCAATTCCTGCCTTGAGTTTTTTAAAACATTAAAAAGCGCAGCTATATTATTTTGACTTAAAGAGTCGGGATATTTACCTAAAATGTTAATAAGGGATAGAAGTGACTGCTTCTTTTGCTCAGCGGAATATTTTGCACCATCCGCTATTCTAACAAGTGGAGTAACAGCTCTTTTATCTAAAAGAATCCCCAACGCCTTTATCGCTTCTAAACTTATCTTCTCCATTTTAAATTCAGCATTTTTTGCAAGTTGAGGTATTATGTGTTGCCACTGCAAAGATGTCTTACTTATATCAAGTTTCTGCAACTGTATTTCGAAGTCCAGTATAAAATTTTCTGCTTTTTTTCTACTCTCTTCAAAAAGGTTAGAACTTTCAAATGCGGAACTAAGTTTTAAAAATATAGATTCCGCCTTCTCGTCTTTACTTATTATATCTTTAACATCTCCATCAGGACCTACAGAAAAAATGCTCTCGATGATTTTAGTTCTATCCTCCTGGCTTTTTATGGCAACTAATACAGGAGTGAATTTTAATCTTATATCTTCAGAGAGTGCTTTAAGCAAATATATATCTACCTTCTTCTTTTCACCCTTAGGGTCCAAACCAGGAAGTTGAACTGAATATACAACCTCATCAATATAATCTATGCCAACTATTATAAGGTCATAAGCAGGAAAACTACGAGCAAGATAAAGTGCTTTTTTAGGGTCAGTAGTTTGAGTTATGTTTAACCTCCTATATTGTGAAATACTATTAAGTTTATTGTAAAATTTCTGGTCCTTATCTACAAGTAATATTCTCCATATATTCTCTTCTGATAGAACCTCTTCTGCTACTTTATGCCATTTTTCTATGTTGGGGAATTTTTTAGTGGGGTGCCATTTTAATATTGATAAACAAGCAGAATATCTTGTGGGTTTATCTGAGGATACCAGCGACTTGAAGAGTTCTATACCTTTTAGAGCACCTTTTTTATTTTGCATAGCATCTTCAAAATCACCGATGATACCTAATATCTTTATGATTTCCTCAGATACATCATATTCCTTATTTTTTCTGGCACGTTTTAATGCTTCATATAAAACGTCTGTTGGGGAACTGGATATGCTTTCAAATCGTTTCCTCGCCTGTTCTAACACAACTTTTAGTTTATTACGCTCATCCTCATTCTTGATAGTTCGTAAAAATCCTAAAACCTGCAAATAATATTTAGCATAAGTAAGAGCAAGGATAATTTGAGCAGGGGTAAAATTTGTATCTAACTTTAACGCTTCCAATAGATACTGCTCAGCAAGCAGATATTTTGTCTGGAAAGCGTATACATTTGTATATGTTAATTTCTGGTCTTTAAACTCCCAAAAACTTGCCAAATCCTCCAGATCATGCTCTAATTTTGGAGGCGATTTCAAAATGTAATGTGCATATTTTGTAAAAAGCGCCTTTGTTGGTTCTTTAGAGTTAGGAAACCATTTCCTTAAAACCTTTTTTGCAAAAGCTCGGATACCCTCATCTTCCTTACGGCTTTTTGCTATTTTTGATATATATGGACTTGCAATTTTATTTCTTATGTTTGCCAAAACGATAAGAGCATTTCTCTTTTGTAAAACATTATCGGATTTTAAAGATGCCACTAATGGAATAACGGCAATATCCTGAAACTTCGTTAAGGTAATAATCGCATTCGTGCGAAATGTTTCATTCTTTTCATCGCCAAGAGCATCTACCAGTATAGGTATTGCTTTTTTACCTATAAGTATGAGTTTATTTATAGCTATATGTTTCTTATCAAATGGGGATTTTTCATCCTTTAATATTGCAATCTGCTTATCCAACTCTTCTTCTGACAATTTATACCCTTCTATTGCTGCTTTTGACAATTCAAGGATTCTCTTAGCAGTCCTTGCAAGTTTACCACCTTTTGCTATCATTTCTATCAACAAATCCTTTTCCAGTTCAAAGACAAAGAATCTTATTATGTCAGGATTTAACTCTCTTGATTCTTTTAATGCATTCTCCAATACTTCGTATGCTTTGTCCAATTTACCCTGTTTATAGAGTTCTATACCTTCTTTAAAATAGTCAATCTGAGCAACCTGGCCAGAAAGACAGACAATAGATAATAGATAATAGATAATAGATAATAGCGCCCATCGCCTATTGGTTAATGACCAATAGTAAGAAGATTTAACTACTTCCTTTTTTTCATTCTCCATTCTCAGTTTCTCTGAATTCTGTTTTTACGATGTTTAATTATATTTTTTATTTTTACAATAAACCGTTTTATGACTTACATTCCTCATTCTAAAGAAGAGACGCAGTTTTTATTAAAAGAATGTAATCTTAAGGAATTACAAGATGTTTTTAAACATATTCCACATTATGAGAAACTTAAAATAGATAAGATTGACATTCCAAAATTTTCAGAAGAAGAAATTCTTGAATATTTTAAGGAGTGTGCAAAGCAAAATATTGACATACAGGATAAGAAGGTATTTTTAGGTGGTGGATGTTATTTTCACTATATTCCAGCGGTTGTAGATTATTTATCAACCAGAGGTGAATTTGTAACCTCTTATACTCCCTATCAGCCAGAGGCATCTCAGGGCTCTTTACAGGCGTTTTATGATTTTCAAACACTCATAGGAAGATTAACTAAATATACTGCCGTAACTTTAGGGCATTACGACGGAGCAACTGCTCTATCAGAAATCATAGTAATATTTGCAAAGGTAAAGGGAATAAAGAAGGTAGGTTTAACGCCATACATTAATACTTATGTAAAAGATGTGATTGATACATATACCAATGCAGTCGGTTTAAATATAGTAGATTTACCTGGGGAAAATTATGCTATAGATGTAGATAATTTGGAATCGTTTCTAAAGAATTCTGATGTAAAAATTTTGGTTATTCAGCAGCCAAATCTTTACGGGTTTTTAGAAAAGGTTGATGAGATTATAAGGATTGCAAAAAGATTGGAGATTTTTACTATTTATTTTAGTTTAGAGCCGACGCATTTAGGGTTATTCAAACCCCCAGGGGAATTAGGGTATGATATAGCAATTTTAGAAGGTCAGCCATTAGGGATTTATCCCAATTTTGGTGGCCCCTTCATTGGTATTATTGCATCAAAGGATGAATATATAAGATACTTACCGGGACGCCTCGTTGGGCAAACGGTAGATGCTGATAATAATATATGTTATACGCTTACCTTACAAACAAGGGAACAACATATAAGAAGAGAGAAATCGTTTTCAAATATCTGCACAAATCAAGGTGTTTTAGCAATAAGGGTAGGTATATATCTTGCCTCCTTAGGATTTGATGGGCTAAAAAAGGTTTCATCAATAAATTATGATTATGCTCACTATCTTTATGAGAATATACTGAAAAACAAGAAGATACAAAAAATATCCGATAATGATTTTTACAATGAATTTACAGTAAAAACATTCTTTGACCCGCAAGCGTTAAATAAGCAATTAGTAAATGTAAACATCATTGGAGGACTTGCCAGCAAGAAAGGAACGGATAATTTATATACATTGTGCTGCACTGAACTACTCAGTAAAGATTCAATTGATACGTTTCTGGCAGAATTGGAGAAGTTTACATGTTAGGTTTATATGGTTTTATTATTAATGTAACTTTTGTTTTTGATTTGGGCGCTTCACGAACATTAACATATGCTTCGATATTTTCCCACTTATTACCTATATAGAATGGTAAAGTGATAACAGAATTCACATCATATTGCAAACCTATAATAGTGCCGAACTGATCCGCCCCGTATATTTTTGTATTAGTAAATGTTCCTGTATTAAAATCAAATTGCCTTATTTCTCGTGAACCAGAAAATAGCCAATACATTTTTGTATAAACTTTCTTCCTTGCGAGTTCAGAAAAAGATGCCTTATTTGCTTTGTTCCATATCAAACTTTCCACTTTTCTTTTCTTGATTTTACCTTTATCCTTCCATATCACAAAAATCCTTAGTTTGGGTGCTTTAGGATTTGGAAAATACACTATTAAACCTTTGCGCTTTCTTTGTAGAAAACCCTTCGGCTCTAATCCTATAGAAAGTAAAGCAAGGTGAATGTTAGATGGCTTGCTATACAAGGCAAATAAACTCTCGTACTCCTTTGTTCCAGGAGAACATGCTAAATACTCAAGTGGTTGAGTATCTTTATCAAGCGCAACGTAACCTTTAAGAGTAACCCTCTTATTATTTATATCAACCTTGCAATGTCTATCTACCGTAACCATTTCATTTTCTGAGTTAATAGCCAAATGCCACAAGCCAAAAAGAAGGAAACATAATACAGGATGCAAAATATATGGAGCAAAAATGTTATTAGTTTTCAGATTCTTTATATCTTCTTCCTGCTGTTTGATGACTTTTTTCATTATTATTTCAATGAGATAGCTGCGCTCTCTTGGGTTGATTGCTTTTGGCGCCCCAGCGTAGGCATGTGCGTAGCAGTTCATTCTGATGTTGCGAAAAGATTATATTAAATTTTATTTATTTCTTTTGCTAAAGAATTCTATAGCACAACCAAAAATGAATTTTGTATCAACGGGGCCTGGACCTGCCTCGGGATGAAACTGAACTGAGAATATGTTATGCTTGCTGTGATACATACCTTCTACTGTGCCATCATACAAATTTCTATATTTGATGATAAAACCGTTATCCTCTGCTTCCTTTTCTCTAACGGCAAAATTGTGATTCTGAGATGTAATATAAATCTTCCCGCTTTCTAAATCCTTTACTGGATGGTTTCCTCCGTGATGCCCAAACAGCAATTTATAAGTAGGAACTCCTAAAGATAGCGATACGAGTTGATGTCCTAAACATATACCTAGTAAATTCTGGTTTTCTTTTACTAATGTCTGAACCTGTTCTTTAGCAATGTCCTTAACTTTTTGTGGGTCACCTGGTCCATTTGAAAACAGATAAAAAAGAGGTTTTCTCTCTAATAACTTCTTGGGTTGTGTATTAAAAGGCACAACCTCAATAGCAAATCCTATTTTCTCTAGTTCATTCAATATACTTCTTTTAACTCCATAATCTATAATACATACTCTGCGTCGAGTATTAAGTGTTGACTGTTTCGTGCTAAATTTATTATATATATATGGCTTTCTTGTGGAGACCTCTGGCACCAGATTCCGATTCGCTATACTGGGTTTTGATTTTAGAATATCCATATATTCGGTCTTTGATAATTCTTTATACGTTATCATCGCAGAAACTGAGCCGTAATTTCTTATTACCTTTGTTATGTATCTGGTATCTATAGCACAAATACCAACAATATTATTTTTTTTAAGAAAATTATTTAATCCTTCTTTGGCTTTATAATTGCTAAATATCCTTGAATCTTCATATACTACTAATCCTTCAATACATACGCAACTACTTTCAACGTCTTCATAGTTTACGCCATAATTACTTATATGTGGATTTGTCATTACAACAATCTGTCCTTTATAGGATGGGTCAGTAATAATTTCCTCATAGCCAGTTATAGAGGTATTAAAAACTAATTCACCGAAAGTTTCTCCAATTGCTCCAAAAGGACTACCTTCTAATATTTCCCCTGTCTCTAAAACTAATTTAGGAACCAATGATTTTATCAGTTATTAGTTTTTAGCAATTAGTAATTAGACTCTTCTCTTTTGCTTTTTCCTGTCTAATAACTGGTTATATCTGTGTAAGAATTTCACTGCCCGTTTCTGTGACCAATACAGTATGTTCAAAATGCGCGGAAAGTTTGCCATCTTTTGTCCTAACCGTCCATTTATCTTTATCAGTTATCGTTTCATCAGTGCCTTCTACAAGCATTGGTTCAATTGCCAATACAAGATTAGGTTGCAATAAAAGTTCGTTGAAACCTCGTTCTCCCTCTCGCCAGTAGTTAGGTATCTGCGGGTCTTCATGTAATTCGCTTCCAATTCCATGGCCTACATATCCTTTTACGACATTGTAACCATGCTTTTTGGCATATTCTTCCGTGGTTCTACATACCGCGCTTAACTTTTCTCCCGCTTTAATCTTAGAAATCGTGTGATACAATGCTTCTTCAGTAATCTTAATTAATCTTTTAGCATTTTCGCTTATCTGCCCTACAGGATATGTTTTTGCCATATCACCATAAAAGCCATCTACAATTACACCTATGTCTATAGAAATAATATCTCCCTCTTTTAAGACCTTTTGTGGTAAGGGAATTCCGTGGACAATCTCATCATTCACGGATGTACAGATTGTAGCGGGATAATCTCTATATCCTTTGAAAGCGGGGACACCACCGTTCATTATTATAAACCTTTCTGCCTCCAAATCTAAAAACTTCGTAGAAATCCCTGGTTTTACAAACTTTTCTATGTATTGCAACGTTCTTGCGGTAAGTTTACACGCTTTACGTATAATTTCTATGTTTTCTTTTGTTTTAATATTTATCAATTTTTTTCAGTTGGTTATTATAATATAAAATTTATGGGTAAAATTTTCAAACTTTCAAAGGAGATTGTTGAGAGGATTTCAGCAGGAGAGGTTATTGAGCGCCCTGTTTCTATCTTTAAAGAACTTGTAGAAAATTCCATAGATGCAAAAGCAGATAATATATTGATAAAAGTTTATAAGGGTGGCAAGGGGAAAATAATCGTAGAAGACAACGGAGAGGGAATATCCTTTGATGATTTATCAAACCTTTTCATCAGGTTCTCCACAAGTAAGATAAAAAACATCGATGACATTGAAAAAATATTAACCTTCGGGTTCAGGGGTGAAGCGCTTGCAAGTATTGCTGCGATATCCCACGTAGCAATAGTATCTAAGTCAAAAGGCGAAGAAATTGGCGGCACTATCAGTGCAACTTTTGGTGAGGTTGACAAACCCAGAAGAATGAACTGCAACTATGGAGCACAAGTGACTGTTACGAACATCTTTGATAATTTCCCGGCAAGAAAGAGATTCTTGAAAAGCGCCGACATAGAATTAAATCATATATTGAACTGGTTACATGCTTTTGCTCTTGCCTATCCTTCCATTGACTTTCATTTTTTCAAGGATGACCAACCTTATTACATATTGAAAAAAGTGAACTCTGTAAGTGAAAGAATAGATGCCCTTTACGGAAAGGAGATTATAAATAATACAGAATTTCTAGATTTCTCTGATAATGATTATAATGTAACAATATACTTCAATAGAAATACAAACGCCTCTGGTAAGAATTTCAATTACATATTTGTCAACAAAAGATACATAAAGAATATGCAACTTTCTTATATACTCAGACAAGCGGCAACCAGTTTTATTCCAGTAAACAACAAATTTTCATACGTCATTTTCATAGGAACTGAACCATCAAATTTAGATGTTAACGTTCATCCAGCCAAAACCGAAATCAAGTTTAAAAATTTTTATCAGATTTCTGATTTGATAATAAAAAATCTACGAGGATATTTAGAAAAGAATGTAACTGCCGTTAATCTGGAGTGGACCCCCACTCCTTCTGCTCAGTTAATAAAGCCATCTCTAATACCAGATGAAACCATAAAAAAACAGGAAGAAACGCAACAACAAATTAATAATACTCAACAGGAAATGTTTTTGAATAAGAAAGATAAATTTATCACACAACTTTTTAATAGATACATTTTGATACAGAATGAAGACCATATTGCACTATATGACCAACATGCCCTATCTGAAAAGATACTTCTGACACAGCATATAAATAGAATATTAAGCAAGCAGGTGGAAAGCCAGAATTTATCAATACCACTAATTCTTGACCTTAGTGACGAAATTATAGAATGGCTAAAGTCCACGATTAACGTTTGGGCAGAATGCGGGTTTGATTTTGACCTACATTCTTCAACAAAAATAAAAATAAATAAACTACCCATACAATTTGTCGGATTTCCTCTGGCTGACTTGCGACATTCATTTGAAAAAGCGTATCTTTCGAGTCAAAAAGAGTTAGATAAAAAAGAACTATATTACCACCTTCTTAAAGAATTTGCATGTAAAAATGCTGTAAAGCAGGGAGATGTATTGAATAAAGAAGAAATGTTAAAACTTGTTGAAACAGCGGAGCAAGAAAGATTATATACCTGTATCCACGGTAGACCGGTAAAACTCATACTCTCAACTTCTACTTTGGATAAGTTTTTCGGCAGAACATAAAAATAAAATGAAATTTTTGTAAAATCTTGATTTATAATAAGATAGGTATTTGATTATGAATATTTAAGGAGTAAAAAATGAGGTTGTTTTTCATCACAATAGGGATTTTTATTATAGGGTTGGTAGTTGGAGTGGGGTTAGGAAGACAGGAGTATAATAGGGAACTGAAAAAGATATCTGTGAAAATGAAGGATAAATCAGGTTTTGAAAGAGTCGAATCTTTTGATAAAGTTATAGATATTTTAGAAAAGAAATTAGATGAAAAAGAAAAAGCATTAAACACACTAAAAAGTGAAAACGACTTACTTCATATGAAAGTAGCAAACTTAGAGAATCAGATTTCAGAGATTTTCAATGAGATTATCAAAGGGGAACAACACAGAGAAGAAAGAATGGCAAAAACAAACCAACTACAAAACAACTCTGACAGAAAAGAGAAAAAATCCTCTGACGAACTAATAAAAAATATAAATTCATTGATGGAGAATGGCGACATAGTTGGTGCGCTAAAACTACTCAGACAATTAGTAACTTATGGGAAAGAATATTATCGGTTCGCTTACGATACTATAAGAAAAGCATTTCAGGATAATAGAAAGGGGGGAGGATTTAATTTTAATAGAATGGAATTCATTAAGGTATTGAACTCACCTGAATTTGTGGATTATTATAAATGGGTCATTGAAAATCCTGATGTTGATAATAGATCTAAGATGGGCGCTTTGCACGGGCTTATCTGGGCAGAAGGGGAAGAAGTAAAACCATACCTTTTTGAACAATTTAAAGTGCAAAATGACCCCGCGCTCAGAAGCAGATTATTTTCTCTCTTATCCGATAGTCCTGAATACAAAGGTAGTTTTATAGACATAGCAAAGGATTTGTCGGGTGATGTAAATTTGAGAAAAAGAATTGTATTAACGTATGCCAATGATAACTCCCATGAGGTCCAGAATTTATACAATTTTTTGAAAGACAATGAAAAAGATGAAGAAATAAAGAAAATAGTAAATGTGGTAAGTGAAGTTAAAGCCGCAGGAGAACAGGGATATGTGGTATATAAAGGTGGTGAGATATTCAAGGAAAAAGACATTATTTTGAAAGTTGGTGATAGAGAGGTAAATTCTGAGCGTCCATTCTGGGGAGGACCTCCTATGGGAGGAGGATTTCGTGGATTTGGTAATGCAAAAAATCCAGACAACGCTGCTGATGATAACGTTCCCGTAACCATAAAAAGAGATGGTGCAATCACTACAATAAATGTAACAAAATCAAAACTACCATCTGAGTTCCGGGCGGTAGAGGGCGTATATATAGGTTCTAAATAAAATCCCTTAATGCTTTAAATCTATATTGACAGGAAGCACACTGTCCACAGTGGTTTTTGTTACCGGTATAACAGCTATAAGTTAATGAATAATCCAGCCCCAAAGATAATCCTTTCCTGACGATTTCCGCTTTTGTCATTTTTATAAGAGGTGTTTCTATAATAAATGGCTTACCTTGTATATGGAATATTTTACTACCTAAATTCGCTGTTTTTATAAAACTTTTTATAAATTCTGGCCTGCAATCAGGGTATCCGGAGTAATCTATTATGTTTGCGCCGAAGAATATTCTTCGTATATTTTTTGCCTCTGCTAAACTGCAGGCAATTGACAAAAATACAAGGTTTCTCATAGGAACGTAAGTAATAGGGATTATAGAGTGAAAGGAACGATGAATTTTTGCTTTGGGAATTTTTATGCTTTTGTCAGTTAGGGCAGAACCACCAAATTGCCCTATGTTTATAGCGATGATATGATGTTCTTTTATGTTCAAAAACTCGCAAATCTTTTTTGCATATTCTATCTCAATTTTATGTCTTTGGTTATAATCAAAACTTATTGCTATAACTTCATACCCCTTGCTTTTAGCTATAGCGGTGGCAGTTGATGAATCTATTCCACCACTTAAAAGTGAAATTACCTTCCCCTCTGATTTCCCCATAAAACTTTATGTATCTGTAAGTTAAGCCGAACTTCCAAATTATCATCTAAAATCCATTTTGCTAAATCTCTCGCAATGTTATTTTCATAAACGGGGGAAACAAGAACCTTAAACCTTGACGTTAATTCATTCTTTCTGATAACGTCTTTCATCCAATCATAGTCAGTCCTATCTGCAACCACAAACTTTATCTCGTCAAAAGGTTTTAAATAATTTAAATTTTCCCATAAGTTCTTCTCACTTTCACCACTTCCAGGACATTTTATATCCATAATTATTACAACTTCTTGTGGAACGTCTTTTACCAAGATACTTCCTGACGTTTCAAGTAGTAGTTTATATTTTTTCTGGATAAGTTGCTTCATAAATTGTATCACATTCTTCTGCAGAAGAGGTTCTCCTCCTGTAATCTCTACTAATTTAACTTTGTAATCTTTTATCTTTTTAAAAATCTGTTCATAGGTCATCTTTTTGCCATCAGAAAATGAATACGTAGTATCACACCAGATACAACGTAGATTACAGCCGGCAAGGCGTATGAATATACAGGGTTCTCCCTGATATGTGGACTCACCCTGAATACTATAAAAAATCTCATTAATGAATAAGGTATTGCTATCTATTTCTTTATTTACATTTTTACCTACTTCTGTATTTATATATTCACCTGTCATACACTAAAATATTTTTGCGACAATTATATAGAAAAGTATAAGCAATCCGGTTACAACTATTGTTAACTTTTCAAAATTCTTTTCTATATATGGTTTTATACTTGGGCCAAAAATATAGAATAACAATCCTTCTGCAAAAAACCTACCACCCCTTCCCATTACGGACGCAATCGTAAATGGCACCAGTGCTATATTGCAATATCCTCCTGCTATCGTAAAAACCTTATATGGAATGGGTGTAAGCGCCGCTGTGAAAACTGCCCAGAATACGTTACCTTTGTATAACTGAACTACCTTATCAAAATTATGTTGACTCATAACTTTGCCAATAATCAGATGTGGAGGTATTATGTTATTATATATAAATACTCCTATAGCATAACCGAATAATCCTCCTAATACCGACGCAACCGTTGTAATAAAAGCATAAGTCAATGATTTTTTTTGATTAAAATAACACATGGGCATAAGAAGGGCATCCGGAGGTATAGGAAATAAAGATGATTCTATAAAAGAAATACCACACAGGTAATATGGAGCCGATTTTCTTATGGACAAACTCTCAACCCACAAATATAATTTACTTAATAATTTACTTCTCACACTTACAACCCTTTAGTATTTTAACTTTTGGATTTGTAAATTTTTATATTATACTGAGGTAAAAATGGTTTTCAATAAAAACTGTCCTATCCCAGAAATTACTACAAAGATAGAATATGCAAATAGTTAATAATTAAAAATGAAAAATCCAACACGCCTAAACTCGCTAACTCGTAATAAAATAATAAATACTGAATAAAGGGAATTTGAAAGTGTGGTAGTTTCTGAAAAGACATAAAAAATTCAAAATTTATCTTTTTACAATGCACCTTGGCGAACTACTGTAATGAACAATGAAAGAGGACAGTAATAAAATTATAATTATAATAGTAGTTTAGTATGAGGTATATTACTGATAAATTGGAGCCGAGGTATCATAATGCTTTAATAAGTTGGCAGAAAAAGCATTTTAAGGACTATGATTATTTAGTTGAGAACTGGTCAAGATTTTATGAACAGAAACCGTTTCAACTTGTAGCAAAAATTGGAGAATTGAAGAATAATCTTATTGAAGTTGGTAAATATGCTGGTCGTCCTAAATTTGAAAAATCTTCAGAAATGGATGAAGATATGATTGAGAAAGCGTTAAACATAATAAAAGCTCAGGCAAGCACAGAACTTGGTTCAATTCAACAGCATAGGGAAACCGTAACGAAAATAAAAGATCCGAAGTTACAGTTTGATGTATTACGGGTTATGGCAGAAGAATTTAGGCACGCATATCAGATGGTGTATGTATTAAGCAGTGATGAATGGCCTGGCAATCAGAACCCTGCTGATATTGTTATAGAGCAACTTCTTACTATGGAGACAGGTTCACATGTTTTAGAAGCGTTCAATCTTTATTTTGATTCATTTTTAGATAATATAGTTTTTGCCGCATTGATAGACAGGGTAGGCAAATATCAACTAACGATGCAGCAGGTATTCGCTTATGCTCCTATGGCAAAAAGTATGAAACCAATGCTTGTAGAAGAGGCATTTCATCTTGCTACTGGCGTTAATCCCCTTAGGAAATGGGCTGTTGAAGCAATGCAGGGTAAAGGTGATATTAGTGTAGAAGAGATACAGAAATATTTAAATAAATGGCTTCCCAGAGGGTTAGAAATGTTTGGTGATGAACGCGGGGGAAAAAGCAATATTGATTTTGGATTCAAGGATAAATTAAATGCCAAGGCACAGGACGACTACTATAATGAAGTAAAGCAAGCAGTTATTAATTGGCTGAATTATGAAGTAATAAGAGTAAAAATCCCTACCATATCCAAATCAGAAGCTGCTCAGATGGCTGATGAGATTATAAATACAAAGATACCTAAAAATGGTATTTATCCGCAAGATTTGCTATATATTCCGAGCAAAAAGTTTTTCAGACGAAGGGGATTGTATGCCTATGAAATGAATGATGTGAACGGTAATAAAATAGAAGCGATGGATAAATATCTTTTGTATATGAAAAATGTTTTACCCGATAAATACATAAAGAGCAATGATTTTAAAGTGTATATAGATAACTTGAACAAACATAACAGTGGTAAGGAAATAAACGAAGGGAGTTTGCCTTTCTACGGATAGTTTCTTTTTTATTTAATATTCACGATTAGCCACTTATGAAAATTTTTGATGCTCATATACATATACAACCATGGGAAGAACTCAGGGAGAATGCATATAAAGTGTTAAGTGAACAATTTTCAAACATAGATGTGCCAAAGATAAAAAAGATTATGGATGACGCGGATGAATGTGGTAAATTCTTTGATAAAGAAGGTATAGAAAAGGCATGTATTATAAATTATGTGAGTCAAGATATTATGGGTTTCACAGAAAAGGTAAATGACTATGCTGTGAAAGTGGCTAACAAATTGCCGGGCAGAATTATACCTTTTGGAGGTGTCCATCCAATTCTTACGAAAGATGTAGAATATGAATTAAAACGTGCTATAGAGATAGGAATAAGAGGATTTAAATTACACCCCTCTCACCAACTTGTAAAACCCAATGCATATAGAGATGGATTAAAATCATTGGAAACCATATATAAAATATTGCAGGATAACAAGATTTTTCTTATGATACATACAGGAACTTCTATTTTCCCTGGGGCAAGAAACTTTAATTCTCATCCTATGTATACAGAAGATATAGGTATTGATTTCCCGGAATTAAAGGTGATTTTATCTCATGGTGGTAGACCTCTGTGGATGCATGAAGCATTTTTTCTGATTCGTAGGTTTAAGAATTTCTATCTGGATATTTCAAGTATTCCACCTTTGAAACTTCTTGATTATTTTCCAAAGATAGAAGAAATTGCTGATAGAGTTATTTTTGGTTCGGACTGGCCTGGTCCTGGAGTAAAATCCCCTCTTCTTAACGCAAAAATCATTGCAAAACTTCCTTTACCTCCTGCAATTATATCTAATATTTTGTATCATAACGCTAATAATTTATTTTCTAATCTGACAAAATAAAATTATCTTATAAGTAATCATACTTGGTAGTTTGCGTGGCAATGACCGACTCTTTTAGTTCGGTTTCTTGTAAGGGTTCAAGAAGATGTTAGAGGTAAAAAGCACATCTTGAAGTTCAGGGTTTAATGAAAAATCCGACTCGCTAAACTCGCAAACTCGAAATAAAATAATATTAAGAATGAAGGATAAATAGTAAATTAAAGAAAAGGGGAATTTGGAAGCACCTCATTTGTGCCGACGTAGCGATTACGCTAAAAGATTAGTCTTAGTGCGCTTTATTTTTCTACGATTTTTTTTATTTCAAACTCGTCCTGCCAGACCTTTAGATTGGTTTCAAGGTCAGTAAGTTGCAGTGTAACTTTATAGTAAATGACCTTTAAGTATCTGCTTTCTTCTACATTTGAAGATATAGTTCCTCTCAATAAATAATCCTCCCCGGTTTGTTTAGGTTGCTTTCGTGTATTCGGGTCAATGTTTGGTCCTTTATGATATTCATATTCTTTTTCTAACTCTTCTCTGGCAGCTTCATCAACGACATTGAAAACTCCTCCCCTGATTAGTTTAGTGGTTATGCTATCTGTTAAAACTTTTGTATCTATATGCTCGAGAGTTTTATTTTCTATTGTTCCTGTCATAATTGTAATTTTCCTACCTCCTAAATTTTTATAGAAAGAGGAATTTAAGAGTGCATTATACATGTGGTCGGCAACAAGTTTGTTATCAGTATCATTCCACTTATAACCTGCTACAACTTCTTTATTAGGGTCTTCTCTTTTTACATTGCGTGGTGAATAGTCAGGTCCCCCACTATGACAACCATTTACTATGAAAATTAAAATGGATAATGAAAAATGAATAGATATAAATTTCAACTTTTGCATTGTTAATTTAACGAATGGGTGTTGGTTCTCCTGTATAAGTTCTTATATATACTATGAATTGTTTTGAGGTGGGGAAAGTGGCTCTTCCTGTAAGTCCAATATCTTGTTTTGGAATGAGCATCTGGGGCCTCCAGTAGGTTCTTTCAATTTCTTGCCCATTTTCTGAATAAAAAACCGTTTGATATTCAATCCAAAAAGGTGCGTAATCTTCCTGCCTTATATTTACCTGGAAACCTAACAACCCACCGTCCGCATACTTAAATACCGACACCACTTTTATCTTGTATTCCAGGTCTCTTTGCAGGAACTTCACAAAATCTTGTGGCATAGTTTGTTCTCTTTTGATTATAGGATTGGAATTACTTTTGGTATTCTGGCATCCTGTGAGCATTAATAACAATATTATTAATGAAACCTTCTTACTCATGGGATAATATTTTATATTATAAATTTATTATTTAAAAATCTTAACAATTCAATACTATCAGAAATTACCACAAAGAGGGATACCTTAAAAAGTCAAAGGTCAAGGTTTGAAGTTTAAGTAGCACAAACATTCCTGTCTGTGTATCTTTGTCTTTCACAGGCAAGAATGCCTGTGCTACTTTAATGCGTTGGGCTCTAAACGCGCTAATTCGGAATAAATGAAGAATGAAGGATGGAGGGTAAAGTACAAAAGGGAAATTTGAAAGTGTGGTAATTTCTGGCGCATTTCCAGAAATTATTGTGCTGGCAGTTATAGCTTCTGTTCCACTCGCCAAGGCGCCTGCTCCACTCCATATAATAGAACCGTAAAATAAATACCTGCTTCCTTAAACTTTAATACCTTTTCTAAAAAATCCGCCTCTTTTCTGATTCTGCAAAACGTCCTGCCTAAATTAACTACAATATCATAAGCATATTTATAAAAATCATCATTCACTTAAATA
>CAZWFP010000029.1:0-19201 GCA_964633175.1 uncultured Planctomycetaceae bacterium
TTTTAGATGGTTTTTTATTCAACTGCCATATTTTTTTTGTTTTACATAGAGTTTGACCCTGTAGGAGGGCAAGTTGTGTGCCCGCAACTATAAACGCTAAAACAGCTTTCAAATAAAACCCTCTTCTTTTCATCTTCATATATTATAAAAAACTCTTAAGTTTTTTCATTTTTTATTCTTTAAAAAATTTCTACGGAAACTAAGAATTAAAGACACAGAAAGTAGAGTCAAAGTTTAAGGTTCAAAAGATTGTGGTAATTTCTGTTTCCGATACTCGATTTTTTTACGAGTATTCAATAAAACACCGATATTTTTTAATATTCTTTCACAATCAGATAATTTAATCTGGGTTGATGCATCAGATAAAGCATTTTCGGGGTCAGGATGCACTTCCATAAAAAGACCATCCACCCCTACTGGTATTGATGCATACATAAGCGGTTCTATCGCAAATCTTGCGCCACCCGATTTACCACCACTTCCTCCAGGATATTGTAATGAATGAGTAGCATCATATATAACCAGTTCACAAAACTCCTTCATTATCAGTATGGCTCTGAAATCCACAACTAAGTTATGATAGCCAAACGAATATCCCCTTTCAGTTAATATAACCTTCTGATTACCTACACTTTTTACTTTATCAATAATATATCTCATATCATCAGGTGCCATAAACTGTCCTTTTTTAACGTTAACAATCTTCCCTGTTTTGGCACTTTCTACAACTAAATCCGTCTGTCTACATAAAAATGCAGGTATTTGAACAATGTCTATAACATCTCCCAAATATTTAATCTGGTTTACCTCATGGACATCGGTCAGTATCGGCACTTCAAATTGCCTCTTTATTTTCTCTAAAAATTTCAAACCGTTTTCTATACCATGACCCCTAAAAGAATTTACAGACAACCTATTCGCTTTATCAAAAGACGATTTAAAAACATATAGAAAACCATATTTATCGCATAATCCTTTTATCTTCTCACAAACTTCCTCACAAATTTCATAACTCTCTATAACGCAAGGACCGGCAATGATAAAAAACTCCTTCTTTAATTTTTCATAAAGCGAATTCACTTCCATCCACTTACAACACCTCCTGCACTACAGGCTATTCAACTAATCTGCTTATTTATCCTGTTTAACAGAACATTCTGCAAATTCTTTATCCTGCTCTTTCAATGAAACCTCATTAAAATCACTAATATAGTCTTTTAATACAGAAATTTTGAGATTAAATTCCTCTTCCTTACTCATACCATCAGAGCGTGATTCTACAATCACTTTGGATATTTTTGCAGTATCAAATAGAATTTTTTTAATATCGCTTATTGCAATCTTATCCGATAATGTCTTACATTTTAATTCTAATTCCTTGGTCTCTAAAATCTTAGTTTCGTACCCAATATCTTCCAATGCCTTTTTATAATTATCGGCAACCTTTGGATCATCACACTTATCTTTTAAAGTAACAATAGCAAGTTTATCCGCAAAATTAACATCAACCTTTTCTACCTCTTCAAATTTTTCTATTACTCCTTTAACACGAGGAGGACAGGAACTCGGTCAATGCATATCAACATGCAAAAAATATATACACTTATCTTTTACATTTACAACAATATTCTTGCTATTTTCAAGACAAACACCTCTCTTTTGAGTGCAGGCAGATTCTTCTACTTTCTGCGCAAACATGCAACCCATCATAAAAATAATCAACACACCCACTATTTTTGTCGGCATACTCATAACCTCCTTTTATTCATAACTCTATTATCTACACACTCTTCATTTTTACTTATTATAGACGGTAATTATATCAAAAATATTCCCAAAAATGCAAAAAAACACGATTATTTTTTAATAAGGAATTACTATATGCAGAATTCAAGAGTAAAGATGAAAGTTTCAAGATTTATTTTTTCTTTTTCCTCCCCAATTAAAAATTAATGCGATTACTTTCCATAATCCTTATAATAGTTATGACATTTATGACCGTGACACATCTTATTTTCGCCTACTATGAAAACCAATATTTATTATTTATAAAACGACAAAAACTCCAAGAAATAAACAGGGTTAAAAAAAATATACTCTTATATAATATCAACCTTATAAAAATTAAAAATGACAAGGAATATTTTCTCAATATAGCAAAGAGAAAGTATGGATTATCACAAAAGACAGAATTCTATCTAAATGACTGAAGAAAAGCCACTTCAATCTTTTTCTAACAAAGAAGTAGAAGAATTATTAAAACTCGTTACCGAAAAAGAAGAAGTAGTAGTTCAAAAAGAATCAAATGGTGGTATAGAAGTTTATGACTTCAGAAAACCAGAAAGGGTTTCTAAAGACCAACTACACGTTATGAGTATGTTTTACGAAGGATTTGCCAGAAATTTAGCGACGGACCTTTCTACTCTTATAAGAGGCATAGTAGAAAGTGAAATAAAAATAACGGAACAAATGATTTTTTCTGAATTTATTGCAAGCATACCAAATCCAACCTGTATATCCTTATTATCTTTTGGAACACAAGACAGAACCGCATATCTTGACCTTAACTACTCTATTTTATTCCCCCTTATTGATAGAATAATAGGTGGGCCAGGTCTTGTAGACTCAGTTCCAACAAGACCACTGACAGAAATTGAATGGGAACTTGCAAATTCTATACTATCCATAATTATAGAAAATCTTAACAAATCATGGGCTACGCTAAAAAGTATGAATTTTAGAATTATCAAACAGGATTCTAATCCATTCTTAATTCAACCATTACAACCAAATGAACCTATAATAAGAATGAGTATATTACTTAAATATAAAGATTATAATGGGTTTCTAACCATTGGGCATCCTTATATATTCTTTGAAGACGTCTTACCACACTTCTCCACAAAAGTATGGCTTTCTTCCCAGAAAAAAACAAAAGAAAGCAAAGAAGACATAATATTTGGACTGCTTTCCCGCGCACAATTAACAGTATCAGTTCAGCTACCCAAAACCTCAATAAAACTCAAGGACTTTATGGAATTATATATAGGAAGTTACATACACTTACCACAGGTTACAGAAAACGATACGGTATTGTACATAGAAGATACTCCTGTATACAGATGCAAATTAGGTAAAACAGGCAATAAATATGCAGTGCAAATACTTAGTCCGTATAAACAAAAATGAAAAAAAACATAGAAGTCGAATTAAAAGTAATCTTAGCAAAACGAAAACTAAAGTTAGGTGACATATTAAAACTAACTGAGGGAAGTATAATAGAATCCTCTAAACCCATTACAGAAGATATACCCCTATATGTGGATAACATAATATTCGCATACGGCGTTATTGTAAAAATACATGGGAGGTTTGGATTACAAATAAAATCCATAGTCAAAAAAAATTAAAAATGCATATTAAAAAGTGTAACATTGAACATTTTATCGGCTTTTGGCTTGTAACTATTGGTTGTATTACATGCCAGGTAAATTTACAAATAAAGAAAATAGAGTTAATAGGATTAAAAAGTGTCCCCGATAAGGAAATCATATATAATATGAAACTCAAAGAGGGTCAACAATTTGATGAACAAATATTCTTAGAAGACATAAAACGATTGTATGGATTAGGATATTTCAGCAAGATTGACTATGAAAAGGAAATAACAAAAGACGGGGTAAATCTAAAAATTATTTTTTACGAAAATCCTGTTGTAAGAAGCATAACCATAAAATATTCTAAACACTTTTCAAGCAAAAAGATAAAAACGCTTCTAACTATTAGTGAAGGCGAACTTTTAAACGAAAACAAAATTCAACAAACACAAAAAAACATATTAGAGCAGTATAGAAAAGATGGATATGTATTTGCTACTGTTGATTATGACATAAAGGTAACCGCCAAACAAGCAAATATTACCTTCACAATTGTTGAAGGCAAAAGGGTTAAAGTAAAGGAAATAGAATTCTTGGGAATAAAAGACATAAAACCTAAAAAAATAAAAAAAGTAATGAAAACAAAAGAATCTTCATTTCTGTTCAGTAAATACCTAAACGAAAAAATTTTAAAGGAAGATATGATAAGAATTAATTCATTTATGCGTTCACTTGGATTTTTAGATGCAAACTCCTATATATATGAAATGAATTTTTCCCCACTAAAAGACAAAGTGAAAATTGTTATTTTTATCGAACCAGGTGAAAAATATACTATCTCTGACATAATGTTTGAAGGTTTTACACTTTTTACTAAAGAACAGTTACTTAAAACAATAAAATCAAAAAAAGGTGATGTATTTTCCATTAAAAAAATTGAAGAAAATGATATATTCAGATTGAAGGAACTCTATGGTAATGCCGGTTATCCAGAAATAAATATCCAATATTTTCATAAACTAACGGATAAACCGAAAGAATTAATACTAGTTTTCAAGACAGAAGAAACATCAAAAGCACAAATACGCAAAATAAATATAAGCGGTAACATAAAAACCAAAGATAAAGTCATTAGGAGAGAGTTATTAATATTTCCGGGTGATATATATAACTATAGTAAGATTAAAGAATCTCTGCAACGTCTTTATTCTTTGAGGTATTTTGAAGATGTCAAAATAGAACATTCACCCACTCCTAAACATGAACTCGTTGATTTAAATGTTAAAGTAAAAGAGGCAAGAACTGGCTTTATAAGATTTGGAGCGGGCTTTTCCTCTGTCAGTGGTTTACTTGGAATAGTTGAATTGGGACAGGACAATTTTGATATAGGCAGATTTCCTAAAAGTTTTGACGATCTCGTGGAGGGAACAGCGTTTGCAGGAGGTGGACAAACATTTAAATTATTCTTTGCGCCAGGCACAAGAATCACTCAAATGCAACTATTCTTTCGCGAACCTTACCTTTTCGATAAACCATTATCATTCTTCTTCAGTGTCCAAAATATATTTGCAGATTATAGATTTTATAAAGAAAAGGATTTTTCTATATCAAGCGGACTGGAACGTAGATTTGAGTCAAAATGGTTCGTGGGCACAAAAATAGAATATGAACTTTTAAAAGTCACCGATATTGTTGGTACCGCGCCACAAATAGTCAAAGATGTAGCCGGTTCTAATAGCTTTGTAACCATTACACCTTACATAGGGAAAAGCACTATAGATAACTATTCATTCCCAACAGGAGGAGTTGACTTCAAACTAAACAATGAAATTGCACTTAAAGGATTAGGAAGCGATTTCTCTTATTTTAAACCTATCGCCTCATTAAAATTTTATAAAACAGTATATACAACAAACACCGAGGGCAAACACATTCTAGCACTAAAAACAAATATAGGCGCCATTACTTCACTAGAAAGTTCAAGAATCCCATTCTTTAAAAAATTCTTTGCAGGTGGACCAGGCACCGTGAGAGGATTTAAATATAGAACCATAAGCCCTAAAATAGGTGGTGATGAAATCGGTGGAAAATACTTGTTTACATTACAAACGGAATATTCCTTACCAATATATAGAATGGAAAAACAGGACATATATCTTGATGTAATCAGAGTTTTTGCTTTCTATGATGTAGGAACAGCAGATGATAAGTTTTTTAAAAATCTAAGACATTCAACCGGTATAGGGGTGCGTTTTTCTATACCAGGACTTGTAATTTTACCTTTATTTGAAATTGACTTTGGAATTCCAATAAAAAAGGGCGCCGACGATGACACTCAATTCATTCAATTCGCCGTCGGAAACTTTTAAACATACAACCGCAAATTAATAAAATCCCTTTTATCTGCACAAGTTTTATTCAATATAAAGGTAAGATTCTAATCTTAAAAAGAAGCAGTAAAGTCGGAAGTTTTCAAGGTAGATACGGAGCAGTAAGTGGATTTATAGAATTACCACCTAAACAACGCCGGCTAACTAAAAAAACTGCAAAAGCAGCCGCTCTAAAACAGGCTTATATCGAAATTAAGGAAGAAATAAACTTAGATAAAAACGATGTGCAGTTATTAAAAAAAGGAAAAATATTTTTGGCAAAAGATGAAATTAATCCACAAAAAAAGTGGTATATATTCCCCTTCTTGTTTCAACTGATAACAACTCCTAAAAAAATACGACTTAATTGGGAAAATACTTCTTATAAATGGATAGACCCACAAGACATTCTGTTATATCAAACGGTTCCACAATTACATCTTGTATATAAAAAGTTATTATAAATCCACCATCCCACCGCTTCCCACTCACAATATATATATTTAAACTTTAAACCTTCAACTTTTGATAGTGCCATGCGATGCTCCCGCCTTGACTTTTGATATTTGAGTTTTTCGAAATATCCCTTCTTTGTGGTAATTTCTGCGCTAAATCCATATTGAAATTATTAGCAATTTATAATTATATTCTCGTGTCATTTATAAGATTATTATTAAATCCTAAATTACCCTCTTCAATCTATAATTTATCTAAATATACGTTAATGAAAATATTCATTATTCATTATTCATTATCCATTATTTATTGTTCATTGCTACACTCTACCCCTATTTCATTTGAATTCAAATTACGCGCTAAAGTGGAAGAAAATAACAAGTTAACCATTGAGGCTGAAGGAAATAACAAAATAAAAGACGACATATTATCGTCCCTTTATAAAATAAAAGTAAAATTCTTTATACCCTATTTTGATTATTATTCAGAAGAATACGATTTCAAAGAAATATTAAAACCCAATGAACGACACATCACCACATACACCTTAAAAATTCCACCGCTGCAGATGCCCGGATTATATGCAATTTTTGGTATATTTACTATGCAAGATGTCAATGCATATCCTATTTCCAAAGTTAACTATACCATATTAAAATACGCTGATACATCCAAATTATTTCTATCTACTCCAAACATAGAAACAAATTGTGAGAGCGCAAAAGATGACGAAGAAGTATGCTTTGATATAGTAGAAAAATATACACTAAAAATCAACATTTCAATACCACCGCCCATATCAGAATATTTGAAGGAAAGCGGTTTATATGTAATAACTCAACCGGAACTTAACCTTGTAGGACCAGCAGGACAACAAAGAGTATATAAGTTCTTTGATAGTGAAAAAAGAACAGTGCCCTTTATCTTTACAAACAAAACCGCTTTAAATGACAGTAAATATATATTCTATATATATTCCTATATAGATTACACAGGCGTAGATGATAGATACCACATAGAAAATATCACTTTTAGATATCTAAAAAAAGTATCCCATAAAATATTTGAACATAGTTTCAAAGGCTCTCTGTTATTACTCTCATTTACTTTTACCTTTTTATTTTTGATTTTTAACCTCCCTTTTATAAGTAAAAGGTATCTAAGACTATCACCTATTTCAGACTCTCTCTTGCAATTTGCTATATTCTTCATTATATACTCTTATCTCTTCTCGTTAATTCCTCTTTCCAAAAGTTATTTCAATCCAGATACACCATACATTGCAGGAGACAATGCAACCCACTATAATTTAGCAAAGATAGTAAAAGAATGGAACATTGGTAGATTTATCATTAATGGGTGGGACAACTCACATTTCTGCGGATATAAAATATTCCAAACATATTTTCCTCTCCCATTCATATTAATTGCAATATTATCCTTTTTTGTTAATTTCAATGTAGCGTTCAAAATAGTTCACATAAGTGGCACGTTTATGTTACCAGCAGCACTATTTGTATCAGGAATGTTATTAGGATTTAAGACCCATACTGCAACTTTACTAAGCATTCTATCTCTGTTATTCCTTGTCTTATCGTCATATAATGATACATTCATACTATGGGGTGGAAATTTGACCAGCACCTTAGCAGGTGAATTCTGCTTTTCTTTCAGTTTCACATTTTTTGTCCTATATTGCTCTTTACTCTACCGAGCCATCCGCCAAGACAACAAGAATAAATATCTTATACCTCTTGTCATCTTAGAGGTATTTACCGGATTATCACATGCATTTACAATGCTATATATACTGTTCTTTCTCATACTACTATTCACAAGTAAAAACATAACCAAAAATAACCTCATATTTGTCATTGTTCAACAAATAATATCCTTAATGTTAATGGCATGGTGGTTGATACCTACGTTAGTATATAAGGATTATACATTTTCTCAATGGTATGAAAATTGGTCAAAAGATATGTTTTTGCATAATAATGTATTAAGTTTAGCGGGAATAGTTACAGCACTTCTTTTGTTCTCAATGACATTCTGGAACAATTTGTTAATCTTTATAAAAAACCATAAAACGCTTTTATTCACAATATTAGGATTATTTCTATTAGGTATTTTAGCCAACTACATAGCATATCCCTTAGGAGTAGCGGACATAAGATTTTTTCCATTAGCGCTCTTTGCATTAATAATACTTGCGGGATTTCTATTTGAATTTTTTACTTCCTTTTTTCAATTCAGATTCTTCCTTTGTATAAATATGCTCTTTTTAGTCCTATGGTTGATAAGTCCAGAAGAAAAAGTAGTAAAGGTATGGGCAAGATTTAATAGTAAAGGATTAAAATTTTTAAACTATTACGATTACTTTTATGACATTTCCGAAACATTAAAGGGGAGTTTCAACGACGCAAGAGTCATAACCGATAAATCAAACATATACGAACCTTTTGGTTCTCCTCTTGCTCTCACTTTACTGGCGCATTACTCCAAAAGGCAGGTTTTAGACGGTATGGATTATCGTTCTTCCGCTTCCTCTTTTTTTGCCTTTGATTTTCAAACAAGCATTTCAGGAACATGGGGCTCGTATCCAGATGGATATAGATTCTCAAGTTTTGATTTAAAAATGGCAAAAAAAAGAGCAAAAGTTTTAAATGTAAAGGATTTCATAATTGCCGATGTGAAAAACATACCTAAATTCCTTAACGATAAAGATTTTTATATGATAAAACAAATAGGCCCTTTCCATATATTTACTTTAAAAAGTATAAAATCACAATACGTTGAACCTTTATCAACTGAACCTATCCTCGTTGCAACAAGTAACTGGAAAGCATTTTCATACAGGTGGTTTAAAAACCCAAAACTAATAGAATACCCCGTAATATTTATTAGAAATAAACAAGATTATAAAGCAGTAAGAAAATATTTCACAGGAAAAATATATATACCACATGCTGAAAAAGAATTTATGACCAAAAAACTAAACATACCTAACGATGAAATTATCAGTTTTATTAAAATTCCTGACAAAGACAGCAAAAACTATAATGCTAACGGTCTATTTATTGGTGAAAACATAACTAATGATACAATAGAAATAAGCATTAATGAGCCATACATCCCATTATTTGTAAAAATAAGTTATCATCCGAATCTAAAGGTAAGGGGTGCTGACTATATATATTTTGCTACCCCATCTTTTTTTATAATTGTTCCAAAAGAAAACAAGGTAAAAATATACTTAGGATACAATTCCATAGATAGATTATCTATCGAACTCTTTTACATAGGGCTAATAATCATCGCACTACTAATAATAAATAAAAATAAAGCAATATTAAATACACCTACCTTTACTGCGGGTAACTACCTAACACTATTTGTATCGTTTATAACCTCAATAATAACAATATCTTTATTTATTGTCCCTATATATCGTATATTATCAAAATCAGAAAACATAAAAACCGGAGCAAAAAGTGCTAACGTTCTTCTGAGCGAAGCAAATACACTTATGTATTCTAACAAAAAAGAAGATAACTACAAAGCAAAAGAAAAATTAGAATACATTTTAGAAAACTATAAAAATATAGGTTTTCTCGATGAGGTATTATATAAACTTGCCGAAGTTGATTTTAAATTAGAGAATTTAAGCGCAGCCAACAATACCATTGAACAAATCTTCAAAACGTTTCCGGAAAGCATTTATTATGGACACGCTTTAATTCTATGGGCTAAGTTATACGAAAAGATGGGAACTGATGAAAATATAGCGAGCGCCAAAATCCTCTATCAACTTGCAAAAAAGGATTTTCCTGATACAGAAATAGAAAATCTCGCAAACAATGAACTGCAAAAATATGATAAAAAACACATTAAAACACATACTACCAAAAAGCAATTTAAATTACTTCAAAAAATACTCAACAAACTTGATTACACTGAAAAAGAAAATTTACAATTTCTGCTACAATCCGAAGATTTCCGTAAACTACTCCGAATCCCTGATAAAAAATTATTAAATAGTATAATTAATAACCTTCAAACAATACAAAAAAGAAAATAAAAATTAGGATGTATAAATTGATGAAAACTTGAAAACCAATTCTTTTTAGCATAAATGCAATGGTCAAACTAACAGAATTTTCAAAAGGTGGTGGTTGAGCTTGCAAGGCACCATATAAAAACCTCGTTGAGGTTTTTGGAGAAAATTTTGAAGATGCCTTTTTTTATCCATATAAAAACGAAACGTTTCTATTGACAGTGGACTTTTTTACTCCAGTTGTAAATTCACCTTATGATTTTGGAGCAATTGCGGCTGCAAATTCTCTTTCTGATATCTACGCCAAAGGAGGTGAACCCAAAGTGGCTCTTAACCTACTTATGTTCCCTTTCAATAAACTTGACAACACTGTTTTACGAAAAATACTGGAAGGTAGCAATGATAAATTAGAAGAGGCAAAAACATTACTCGGTGGTGGACATACGATTGATGATGACACGATAAAATTAGGATTTGCGGTGTTTGGTATCACAAATAATAAGGTATGGAAGATAAATTCTATACAGGAAGACGATGATATTTTTATTACTAAACCCATTGGAACAGGTATAATTTCTCAGTGTATAAAACTAAACAAACTCAATGAACATGAAGGATGGGAGACAATAGAGTCAATGAAAAAATTAAATAAATATGCAAAAGATGTTTTATTATCATTCCCTATCAGCGCCTGCACGGACGTTACAGGATATGGATTAATAGGACATTTATATAATATGGTAAATAATACTAACTTTTCCGCCAATTTATACTTTAGCGAAATACCCTTTTTTAATAATGTAGAACGTTTTGCGAAAGAATATATAGTCCCCGGTGGAACCAAAAAGAATCTGTCGTATTTTAATGATAAGGTTGAATGGGCACGCGATATGGAAGAATATCAAAAATTAATGTGCTGCGACGCCCAAACCTCCGGCGGCTTATTATTCACTACACCAGCTATGTTAAAAAAACAAATACTGCAAAAATTCTCCGAAAATAAACTATATATAAAACATATAGGAAAAATTACCCCTAAATCAGAAAAAGTCATAAGGGTTTCTTAATTTTTTACAACTTAAAATACCCACCTCAATAATGCACAGCAATTACATACAAAGATTAATAAATCTTGTAACGCAAAACAAAGAATTTTACAAAAAATACTTCTCTTATTCCCTACCTGTCCTAATCATAACAATTGTTGCAAGCGTCCTGGACATGATAGAAGCAATACTACTTGGAAAATCTAATGCTGTATATATGGCAGTGTTAAACGTCACTTCTCCATTTTTTATGATGGTATCCCTTATCTCCGCAGCATTTCCCACAGCAGCGACTGCATTTATCTCAAAATATTACGGCGAAAAAGATATGGAAAAAGCCAAAAAGACAGCATGGTTTTTTATTGTAATAGTCAATCTCTTCTTATTATTTATCGTTACAATTACTATATTAAACCTTAAATTCATAATATCCATTCTTGTAGATAAAAAGGAATTGCAAGATTATGCTTATAAATATCTAAAAATAAAACTTATAGGAATAATTTTTTTTGCTAACTCACAACTTGTCAGTGCAATATTTAAAAGTTTTTTAGAGTTTTATATACCTTTCTACATAAACTTTGTCGCTATTCTAATAAACTTTTCATTAGATGTGGTCCTGATTTTTGGATATCTTGGCTTTCCAAAATTAGGTATTGTAGGCGCTGCTTACGGATATATGACAAGCTTCTTTTTAGCATCAATAGTAATTTATTTTGTTCTACTGCGCAATGAACAATATAAACCTATATTTACAAATATTATTCAATTTTTCAAACAAATTCGCACAAAACTCTATAACATTCTATTGCCAGCAATTTCAGAGCCCCTGTTTATTCAAACAGGATATATAGTATTTAACGCCTTAATAAACAGAATGGATATATCGCAAATAAGCGCGCATAGAACAGCAATGTTTATAGAATCAATAACCTTTATACCTGGCTTTGCACTTTCTCAGGTTATCCAACCCCTTTCCGGCTATTATCTCGGCAAAAAAGACGAAGAAGGACTAAGAAAAACTGTAAAGTTAGTCGGAATTCTTGTGATTATGTTAATGACCTCTATTGGATCTACATTTTTCTTATTCCCAAAAATTTACGCCGGTATTTTTACAAAGGATAAGGTTGTTTCTGACTATGCTTCAATCTGCGCTCAGATCGCTTTTTTTGAACAACCGTTTTTAGCTCTTACGTTTGTATATCTGAATTTTATGAGAGGATTAGGTTTAAACTCTCTTTCCTTAATTGTATCATCATTCGGTGTATGGATAATCCGACTACCTATGGCTTATTTATGTATATTTATATGGCGCCTTGACATAAGATATATATGGATAATAGCGCTCTTCGATTGGTTAACTCGTTCAATCCTTTTTGTTATAATTTATAATAACAAAAAGTTCTTTTCCAAAATCCTGAAATCTTAAACTATTTCTACGGCTAAAGATAAACCGTTACCTCCACCCATACATAAAGAAGCAATACCTTTTTTCTTATTGTAATTCTTTAAAGCCCATAGAAGAGTAACAACTATTCTGGTGCCGGAGCACCCCAGAGGATGACCCAGAGCAATTGCCCCGCCATTTACATTCAGTTTTTCTTCCGGTATGTTTAGTCTTCTTTTCAACGCCACCATCTGCGCCGCAAACGCTTCGTTTATTTCAATAAAATCAAAACTATCTAAACTAGTATTAATCTGCTTCAAAAGTTTAAATATTGCAACCTCAGGTGCCATAAGTAACCATTGAGGTTCTAATCCCGAACTTGCATACCCTAAAATCTTCGCTATTGGTTTTATATTGTGTTCTTTCAACGCACTTTCACTCGCCAAAACAACAAAAGAGGCACCATCACTTATTTGTGATGAATTCCCCGCTGTCACTACCCCACCCTCTTTAAAAACACCTTTCAAAGTAGATAACTTACTTATCGTAGTATCCTCTCGGGGCCCTTCATCAACAGAAAATTCTTTATCTTTAATCTTTATCGGCGTTATTTCATTCTTAAAAAATCCCTCTTTGATAGCTTTTATGGCTCTTCTATGTGAGTTAAAAGCAAATTCATCCTGCTCCATTCTTGTAATTTTTAACTCACAAGATATAAATTCCGCACACTCTCCCATTATTTTATTTGAATAAACGTCAGTAAGCCCATCATACTGCATAGAGTCAATTAATTTTGCATCTCCAAATTTCATCGCATTCCTCAAATTTATAAAATGTGGAGAATTTGTCATGCTCTCTACACCTCCACAAACCACCATATCTGCTTCTCCAAGTTGTATGCTTTGAGCGCCTAATATTATTGATTTCATACCAGAACCGCAAACTTTATTTACAGTAAATCCTCCAATCTGATTAGATAGTCCTGACTTAATTAATATTTGTCTTGCAGGATTTTGTCCAAGTCCACAGGACAATACATTACCAACTATAACTTCATCAATATCATATAAAATGTTTTTACCATATTTACTGCTTAAGTCATTCATAATATCCTTTAAAACAATAACACCTAAATCAACAGCACTAAAAGAGGACAACGAACCTAAAAACTTTCCTATAGGCGACCTCTTTGCACTTATCACATATACATCTTTTAACATTTCCCTCTCTTTATTATAAATAATATTTTTTCATTATTTATTCCCTCTTTTGCAACATGAATCTTCCTAAAACCTTATTAACTTTATCATATAAATGGAATTATTCCCCCCGTTGTAGAAAGATCTCAGGCAAAGCCTGACGAAGTGTTATATTCCCCCTTTTTGTAATTTACCCTTCACCATTCATCATTTAATATTCTACAGTCTGCATCCTACAATCTACATTCTGAAATCCTCACTAATATATCCTCCATTCTTCTTTCGAGTAATTTCTGGCAACATATAACCGCTAAAAAATTTTATAATTAAATTTTATGATAACATCTACGATATATAAGAGGTTCCATAATGGCATACAATAACAACATTTTAACCATAACAATTACACTCTCCCAAAAACTAGTGCTTTTTAAATTAGAAAAAAACTAAAACCATCATAAAACTTTATACATTAAAACTATTACTTGCATTTCTGGGTTTGTTACTGCTCTTATACACTCTACAAAACCTTTTCTATAAAACATTCATAACGCTTTTCTACAAAAAAAATGTCGACAAGATATCTGTATCAAACTTACAACAAATTAATAGCAGAAAATACTTAATAGATAACATAACGTATTCTAATAAATTTACATTATCAAATAATACGATTGATATAGAGAAAAACATAATAAATATTCACTCTGAAAACACGCTAATTTTATCTCTTGATAATATAAACTGGAACAACCTTTTTTACAAATTCATACCAATATTCCTTAACTTAAATATATCAAAACACTATATACTAAACCTGTTTTCTAAGGAATTAAAATACATGCAACAAAAATTCAAAGATACAAAAATATCATTTAAATTTGACTTATCATTGCGCTCAATAACTTCTCATTTCAACGGAATAACTGGCACACTAACGGAAATTCAAAATACGAATACCTTACATAATATAGCCAGTATGTTTAAAATTCCTCTTCCTACCAACCTATACAACTTTATATCAAACTTTACACCACTACATTTCAACATAGAAAATAGAAACAATCAAATAAACATAAACATAACAGGTAACGAATTAACCTCAAATATAATCTACAAGTCACAAGAAATACATATATCAACTATTCTATACAAAAACAGTATAGTCGAGTGCGCTCTCTCACTTAACAGGAATGTTACAGCAAAATGCAGGACAGATATAAGTAACTTTTTATATGGTAATACCACAGTCAACAAATTTCAATCGGAAATATTTTTGAATTTTACAAATAACAATATAAATTTCCTTCTGTCCAATCCAAAAATAAACATAAACACACACAACATCAATATTTTATCAAAACATAGAAAATGCATAATCAAAGGTATTTTATCAGAAAAACTCTCATCAGTAAAAGCAAACTTACAGAAGAATTGCAGATTTTCTATAAACAAAGTTACCATATCACCTCTTTCATTACAACTACTACATCAAAATACAAAATATATAATGTCACTTTTTATAAATAAAACATTATTTAGAAACAATAATTATTTAACTAAACTAAACAATACTAATCTATATACTGATATATCACTCACACCCAAAAATATAGAATCAAACTTTAAAATCAACACAAACATATATCATCAAAAACTAAGAACTCAAAACTTACAACCTAAAACTTATGAACAATTACAAATACCAATCAATTTAGATAATATTATAGCGCAATCAAAAAAAGTGTCACTTGCTGGGAATGTTAATTTCAACAAAGAGAATAAAACCACAGAATTTTCTAATTTAAAAGGAAGCATAGCTAACATAAAAATCAATGATGGAGTATTAACGGTGAACAATAAGCACGAAATATCATTTGTAAATTTAGAAGTCAACTACGAAATCCACCTGAGTAACTACCTTAAAAATATAACAAACATAGGAATAGAGGATCTTTATTGCCATTTAACCATAAAAACTATTAGAAAAGACCCAAAAAATATTGAAATCTTGGGGATTTTTTCAAACTGCGGACTCTTCTTTAATGATATTGCACAGGTGTTTAATACGAGTGGATTCTGGAGATTTTTAACCGACACAGAATTAAAAAATATGGAGTTTTATGCTACCGCAGATTATGGAACGATAGCAATCCCAACAAAACAATATAACTTGTCAAAAAATCACATCATAACTGTATCTATACCTATAAAACGAACCTTAAATATAATAGAAACACACACCAACGTATCTTTTATACCCCAAAATGAATATATAAATGCGGATTTATTCGTGTTTATCCAGAAAATAAATAATGATTTACTATTAACAACCGAGGGGAAAATTAGATCCAACATAAAATCTAACGATCTCCTTACAAAGTTTTCCGGACAAATAAACTTAAACACTCAAACAAAAAAGTATAACATACAACAACTAAAAACTTCATTTTTTTTCAACATAAAAAACATAGCCCAACTAAAAAACTCATTCCAGGAACTATTTGATTTTGTCAACTTACAAGGATATTTCGCAACAAGAGGCACAATGATAGTAAAAAACAACAAAATAGACAACATAACTACCACCATTTCATTTATTATACCCGCTTTTACCTTAGATAACGTCCAAATCAATAAAATAAGAGGTAAAATACCCATAAAAATTCAAAAGGAAAAAGACAATATTGACAATACAAAAAAAGGATACATAAGATTTAATATTGAGAAACCTATAAAGGTCAATTTTTCTACTACCATTAATAAAGTTACGCCTCCTTGTATTTTCATAAAAAATATACGCATAAAATATATAAACATATCTATCTTATCCTCAAACTTTAGCATTTGTTTTGACCCATTGAAACAGACATTCAATACCTTTGATATCCCAATAGAAAAAGTAAGTATAGAAATTGCTAAAATTAAATATCTATCCAAAATATTATCAACAATTCATTCAAGCAAAGGAATATGCAAGGCAAGGTTAAACAATGCTACTTTTAATTGTGCCCTATCTTTTAACATTATGTCAGATCATTTCTTATCTGATGCAATAAAGGTCTCTATCGCGGGTAAATATACAAAATCTTTAAATATCCTATACGAGTTAGCTGCCAATCTCACTGACATAAACTTACAAACCCTCTTACAAAATTTCGGATTTCAGGAAAGTTTAACGGGTAAATATAACTTACACATAGATAAACTAAAAATAATAAATGATTCAATAAACGAGGTGGAGGGCTACATAGAAAATGCAGATGTAAACACGAAAAAAATTTTTAGTAGTTTTTTCAATAATATAGTAAAACAATTATTCAATATAAAAATGAAAGACATAAAAATTGAAAAGAATTTTAATAATTTAGGATTATATTTCCATTACATAAAAGAAAAATTGATAATTAAACCTCTCTACTATATAGAGAACAACAATGCTAAAAAGTATGCGATAGAAGATTTGAAGAACAGACGAACTTTTCTTGCAAGCAAAGGTAAGAAAGATTGCATAATCTACGGCAAAGGAACAAATACAATAACGTTATGCACAAAAGGAGGGATAATAATATCCATTGACAAATTACTAAAATTACAAAACAGGTTATTGCCGCATTTAAAAAAAATTAGTTCTCAGTAGTATATGGAATTATATAATCATCAGAAGGAAGCATTGGAATTTTTAAAGAGACGCTGGTATAACGGAGCATTATTTATGGATTGCGGGCTGGGGAAATCAAGGTGTATTATAGAACTCCTAAAATTACAATCTCTAAAAACAAAAATACGAGCCCTCATAGTTGCTCCAGTAAGCGTTATTGCAAGTTGGGTTGATGAAATTACCAAATGGTCTAAATTCAAATACACCATCATAACCACCCCAGAAAAAATTGAATTATATAATGATGTGTTTCTTATTAGTTTTGATAGAGTATATAGATACATAGAAAAATTACAGAATATAAACTTTTCCCATCTTATAGTAGATGAAAGTTCAAAAATAAAAAATATAACAACAAAAAGATTTAAATCACTAATAAAATTATCCAAGACAATCAATCACAGATTTATTTTAACCGGAACCCCCATTGCTAATTCACTCATGGATTTATATACCCAAATCCTCATACTCGACTTCGGAAAACGATTGTCTTCATACAGAAGTTTCAGAAACAGATATTTTTTCAAAGTAGATAAATTCAATTACAAGGAAATACCCGGAGCAAAAGAGAGGGTATTTTACGCTATAAGAGATATTGTCTTCAGCAAAAAATCTACTGATTTAATAGACCAAACGATATATATCATCACTAAGAAGATTGAATTCTATCCAGAACAAAAACAATATTATGACACAATAATGAATGAAATGAAAAAAGCCAGCAATCTCCTTTTAACAGACAGATACTTGTTTTTTAAATACGTATATAAACTATTAGAAATCTGTTCAGGGTTTGTTATAAAAGAATCAAAGTCAATACATACAACATCAAACAATCAATATCCACCATGGGATACTAAAGCCATACAAAATATAGAATATATTACATCCGCAAAAAATGAAATGTTAGAAAATATACTATTTGAAATCAGTAGTAAAACCGTTATATTTCATAATTTTATAGAAGAAGGCAATATAATAAAAAGCGTTTTAAGAAAGGCTAAAACGAATTTCTTGGAAATAACATCGCAAATGAAAATAGAAGAACGAATAAAAATACTACAACAATTTAAATCCGATAATACAAAGACGTTAATAATGAATGTTAAAATCGGTGGATTTGGTTTAAATTTAGGATTTTGTCAAAACGTAATATTTTTTAGTCCACCTATATTTTCTATGGAAACCTACAAACAAGCAATTGATAGAATTCACCGCGTTGATTCTACCTACAAATCCGCATTCGTATTCAGAATACAGGTAAAAAATTCTTTAGAAGAATACGTATATAAAGTCATAGAACATAAAGGCAATCTTTTAGATTCATTATATGAATTTTTCGGCCTTAAACAAGCAAATACTCCACAAAACAATAGTTCCCCAAACGGCAAATTTTAACCTTTTTTAACAAATTCAACACTATTATTAACAAATTACAAAAATTCCCGCAAAGAGGAAATACCTCAAAGGTCAAAAGTCAAGGTCAAATCTCAAAAGTTTATGAACTGTCCAATTAGACGACTGGTTGATAAAGAGCGAGAATTATCAGGCATTGAATACAATCTTGCCAAAGTTTAAGGAGAAATTGCAGACAATTTACATTGACCCGCCATTTAATAAAGAACAGGATGCAGATTATTTTTATTCTG
>CAZWFP010000030.1:0-17458 GCA_964633175.1 uncultured Planctomycetaceae bacterium
TAGAAATAATAGAACCTCAGATAGATTAGAAAGTTTTTGAGGATTTTCTTTGTAAGGCGAAAGCAAAGGGAGATGGCAATTTCGTTTGCCACTGCACATTTTTGCTATTTCAATTACCACAAATCGTATACTGCTAAACGAGTTTCATGGCAATTTCTGGTTATCATTTCTACCCATAGAGGGAACAGGATACGATTTATAACTCTTCACTATTGGCTTATGGTTTCTTTATCTCTATTCCCCTCTTGTAGAGGGGTGTCAGGCAAAGCCTGATGGGTTGTTATATTCCCCTTTTGTTATTGTCCCGTCATCCCTGACTCTATTATTTTATCCCGAGTTTAGCGAGTTAGATTTCTACTTAACCCTTTAAACCTTGAACTTTGGAACTTTGACCTATAAATTTTCCTTCCATTTATAATTGCTGTATTAAACATTTATTTTTCTACAATCTCCTATACCTCTGCAATCTACAATCTGAAATTTAATCAGAATTATTTATTAGTATCTTGGTTTTCTCTCTCTATTATCTCTACCCCCGCCCTCTTTTCTAAAGAAGGGTTTCTTATCCTGTTTAGGATATGCTACTGATACCTTTAATGCCCTTCCTTTTAAGTCCTGGCCATTTAAGCCGTTCACAGCGGCATTACCTTCCTCATCTGTAGCCATTTCAACAAATCCAAACCCTCTGGACTTGCCTGTATTCTTATCCTTTATTATAGCTACTGATGTAACATTTCCATATTGCTGAAAAGCCGCTTTTAGCTCTTCTTCCGTTACATCATAGGACAAATTACCTATGTACAAATTCATTCTCCCTACCTCCAAACACTTTTCTCGTACCCTACTATATCCTTTTTTTGGTACGGTCTTACCATATTAAAAAAATTAATTTTTTTGTCAAGCAATTTTTAGAACGATTTTTCCAAAAAGATTCCTATTCATCATCTTCCTATGTGCCTCCACACCATCTTTAAGAGCGAAGACGGAATCAATTACTGGCTTAAGTCTATGAGTCGAAAACAGTTCTAAACCCGTTCTAAAATCATTCAAAGAACCCATCATAGAGCCCTTTATTTGCAATTGCTTGATAAAAAAGTGCCTAAGATTAAAATCAACAGGGTCCCCCCTTGTAGCACCACAGCTAACAAGTACTCCTCCCCTTTTTAATGATTTTATTGCTTGAGTAAATAAGTTGCCACCCGTATGTTCAATAACAACGTCCACGCCTGCCCCCTCTGTTATTTCTCTTACCTTCTTTTCTAAATTATCCCTTTCATAATTAATAACGTGCTTAATACCAAACTTCGTAAGTTTCTCAACTTTCCAATCACTACCTACCGCGCAAATAGGTTCAATACCAATAGCTTTTAGAAGGAGAATAGCCATAACTCCCACGCCACTCCCTGCCCCCATTACAAGAACGCTCTGATATGGTTTTACATTCGCCTGAACAAATAACATCCTACTGACCGTGGTAAGCGTTAAAGGTATGCACGCACCCTCCTCCAATGAAAGATGCTCTGGTAATAAGAAAACGTTTTCTAATGGAACTCTTATATATTCAGCATATCCACCCTGAACCTGAAAGCCAATTTCGTTATAATTCCTGCATAAGTTAATATCCCCTCTATAACAAAATTCACAACTTCTACACCAGTTAATGCCAGGATACAATATGCATTTTTTATTAACGAGATCTTTATTGTCACTTTCTATAACTATACCTGCAATGTCACTACCTAATATATGAGGGAAAGGAATTTGATAGCCGGGCAATCCTTGCCTCACCCATATATCTAAATGATTTAATGCACAATACTCTATCTTTATAAGTGCAGAATTCGGAAAGTAAGATGGTGAAGGTAGAACACCATATTGTAATACGTTTTCATTTCCATACTTTTCAAAATATAACGCCTTCATATACAGACGGGAATATTAATTGTGGTCTTTATCATACCAAAGATATCTCTCTCAAATGTTCTGTAATGTTTTCAAAATAGTATAGACCGGGCTTCAATTTTGAAGATAATATAGCCGTTTTCAAGGCAGGTTCAATGTATACTTCCCTTGAAAACGTCTGATGACTAATTGTAACTTCTTCAAAAGGACCTCTTATTACCACTTTGTGCTGATTTACATTTTGACTATTGCGTGACACCAATACTTGTAAATCTTGGGGGGTAAGTGGCAGATTAAAACTATTAATGTAGACATTGTTAAAAAATTTACCAGTTTGCAATATTTCTATTATTCTTTTAGCCGTTCCGCTTGGGGAATCAACTTTTCCAGGACTATGTGATTCATAAACCTCTACAAAAAAATTCTCCGGTATTAATTTAGCAGTATTTTTTAGCACTGAAAATATATAGTTTATGCCCCATGTAAAATTTTGCGCAATGATTACAGGGATCGTTTGAGCATAATTTATCAGATTATCTAAATCACTTTTAGAAAACCCCGTAGTTCCTGTAATAAATGGTTTGCCAACGCTACAACACTCCCCTGCCCTTTTCAAAGCAGATATCGGAGTAGAAAAATCTATAACTACATCAAAATCGTCCTTGAATCTTTTAAGCTCTTGTTCTGATGTTAAAACCTTTAGCTTATCAAATAACGACTTAAACTCATCGCAAAACTGCTTATACTCACTATCTCTGTTTTTTATTATGATTAACGACAGTTCTACACTTTTATGTTGAATCTTAGAAAAATATTGGAGAAATACTCGCCCTACCTTCCCCATTGCCCCACACAACGCTATTTTTGTTGTCATAGATATATATTTTATTCTTTATTATATTATTATTTTATTACCAGTCTGCAAGTTAGCGAGTTGGATTTCTCATTGAACCTTGAACTTTTAAACCTTAAACTTTTAACTTTCGAGTTTTTCTTCCATTAATAATTTTCAATTAAACCTGTTCATTGCCTTTTCATAACCGTTTTGAACTATCTCTCGTATTATCTCAACCAAAGTCACATACATACGAGGTATTTTAATAGATTCCTCTTTTGTAAATTTCTCAAGCACGAATTCCTCTGCCACTCCTCGTAAAGGTCCTATGCCAATTCTGATACGGGCAAAATCATTCCTGCCAAAAACATCAATTATGGACTGCAATCCTTTATGACTACCAGATGAACCTGAAAGACGAATCCTAAATTTACCGCACGGTAAATTAAAATCATCCGATATAATGCATACTTCATCTAAACTTATGTTTTTTTTATCACATACGCTTTTTAACGCAACCCCGGATAAATTCATATACGTCTGTAACCCTATCGTATAAAACGTTTTATCTAAATAAGAAAACTTCCTTAAAGTATAATTCTTTCCCGTGGTAGTGCGCTCCAACTTAAATGCCTTCTCATAAGGAAATTTCTCCAATAAATCCATCCCTATATTATGTCTTGTCCCTATGTATTTTTTATAGGCGTTTCCTAACCCTACGAAATATATAACATTCATCAGAAATTACCCTTGCCCACTAACCACTTCTTCCTCTTTGACTTTTGACTTTCCCTTTCATCCATCATTGTAGTATTATACCTTCTACAATCTGCAATCCTAAAAGTTCCTCCTTACCTAATATTATTAATTATATAACTATAAGACACTTCTTTAAAACCTCCTGGTGGGAGTTTGCCAAGATTTATCCTGCCTATTGACACTCGTTTTAATCTTCTGACTTTATAACCAAACCTTGCAAAAATTCTTCTAATCTCCCGTTTCTTACCTTCTGTAATAGTAACAAGACAAATTGTAAGATTATGTGACCTTTTTACAATTTTTATTTTTAATGGTTTTGTTCTGCCGTCATGGAAAAATAGACCTTTCCTAAGCAACTTTTCTGTATGTTGTGGCTGTAAATAGGAGTTAAGATGTATTAAATATGTTTTTTCAATGTTATTGGCAGGGGTGGTTATAAAATGATTTAGTTGTCCATCGTCTGTTAAGATTAAAAGTCCCTCACTATTCTTATCCAGACGTCCCACCGGCCGCAAATTATGATACTTTGGCGGTAATAAATCATAAATGTTCTTATCCCATTTTGAAAAGTGCGATAAATAATTTTTGGGTTTATTTACTATCAAATACCTTGCAACGTGGGACTTTACTTTTACTCCTTGTATCGTTATTACCTGTCTTTCTGGGTCAACAAAGTGAATAGGTGAAGTAATAATAACGCCATCTACTGCTACCTTCCCATCTTTTATCAAATCCTCACAATACTTTTGACTTCCTACTCTTTGTTCAGTTAAGTATTTATGTAATTTTATCACAAGTTACGAGTGGTATTTCACTTTCAAGTTTTGACTTGTTCTTCCATTCATTATTGCTGTATTTAACATTTATTATTTATTATTACGAGTTTGAGAGTTTAGGGAGTTTGGATTTTTCATTAAACCTTAACATTTGAACTTTGACCTGCGCTTTTGACCTTTGACATTTGACTTTACTATCTATATATGGTAATTTCTGTTTGGCAAGTTAAACTATATTATTTTAACAAAATATTTATATAATAAGAGTGTGGAGGTAACCATCAATACGCATAAGCGCATAAAAATACCCACAGAAGCAAAGGTATTTATCACTGATAAACTTAATGAGCTGGCAAATACCTATATAAAAATCATTAGTTGTAAGGTTAGAATAAAAGACATTAAAAATACCATAGAATGCCAGATTAAAGTCGTTCTTGCATTTAACAAACCAATCATAGTGAAAAGTAACGCATTATCGATAAAAACGGCTTTTTTAGAGGCATATCATAAAGTAGATTCTTTGCTATTAAAAACTAGGCATAAAATTATAGATAAAAAACAAAAGTCAAATTTAGGAGAAATTATATGAAGGTTTACGAGTATTTAACCACAGATTTTATATACGATAATTTGAAGGGTAAAAATAAACAAGAGGTATTAGAAGAAATCGTCAAGAAGATGAGCAAACCCCTAAAGATTGACGATGCAAAAGTAAAGATAATTGTTGAAGCATTACTAACAAGAGAAAGTTACGGTTCAACTGGCATAGGTAGAGGAGTTGCAATACCTCATGCCAAGTTAGAAGATTTTAATGGTATAGCCGTTGCGTTAGGGGTGATTCCAAAAGGGGTTGACTTTGATGCTATTGATGGCGCACCAGTTGATTTGCTTTTTGTTGTAATATCTAACCCAATGAAAACGGATGAATATCTTAACTTACTTAAAAAACTTGCTCAACTCATACATTCACCAAATTTCTGTAGTTTCTTAAGACAAGCAAAAACAATCCAAGACAAAAGAAACACTATTATAGAATTTGAGGAAAAGATTGTTTAGGTTTGGAAAAACTTATTTCAATTCCATTTAAGTTTGGAGTTCATGTAAGACCTGCTATAAGGTTAGCCGAATTAGCCCAGAAATACAAAAGCTATATCTATATAGAGAAAGACAATAAAAAAGTGAACGCAAAGAGTCCTATTGAAATTATAACTCTTGCCATTATGCCTAACTCCACCATAAAAGTAATAGCAGAAGGTGAAGATGAAAAAGAGGCAATAGAATCCATATCAAAATTTTTTGTTGAATATGATGACAACTTCTAACGAATTCATAATTAGGAATGGAAGAAAAACTCAAAAGTCGAAAGTTAAAGGTCAAGTTAAAAATTTGAATAAAAAATCAAAAGCTCCAAGTCAGAGGTGCAGGTCATGGTTAAAATGCCTAAGGTTTAATGAGAAATCCAACTCATAATAATGAATAGGTAATAATTGATAAACATCGAATGTTACCTGATAAACTAAATAGTTAAGTATTTATGAAAGTAAAAAAAGGAGTTGGAATTTCAGATGGATATGCTATCGCTACCGTCAAAATTATTGATGATGATTCTATATCTATATCGCAAAGGCGCATAAAAAAAGAAAATGTTCAAGAAGAAATAAAAGCATTTGAAAGAGCATGTGAATTGGTAGTGAAGGAATTAAACGAAAAGATAAAAAATTTCCCCGCAATTTTAAAAGAGGAATCTATCTCTATTGTAACTTCTTATACAAAAATTCTTTATGACCAGTATTTTTCTAAGGAAATCAAGGAATTAATAAAAACAGACCTTGTAAGCGCTTCTTATGCCATATTTAAAGTATTTAAAAAATACATAAACACCCTTGAAAATGTTGAGGATGAATTTTTTCGCAGTAGGTCTGCTGACCTTATAGGGCTAAGAAACCTACTTATTAAAAAACTAACGGCCCAACAGAAAGAAGCTGCTATTTTACCCAAAGATAACTTTATAGTTGTTACAAGAAGATTTAATTTGGCATCTACAATAAATACTCTAATAAAAAGTTTGGTAGGAATTATAACGGAAGAAGGAACCAAAACATCCCATGCCGCCATCATTGCAAAGGAGTTTGGAATACCTGCTGTAACGGCACTGGATAATATTACTAATGAAATAGTAGATGGCGAAACCGTTATCTTGGACGGATTTAACGGCATAGTAATATTGAACCCAACCGTAGATGCCATTAAAAAATATGAAACACTGATTAACATATATAAAGAAGAAAAAAGAAGGGTAATTGAAACATCAAAAAAACTGGAATGTGTTACACAGGATGGAGAAAAAATTAAGATCTGTGCGAATATTGAATTCCCTGATGAAATACAAAATGCATTAAATTATGGCGCAGACGGTATAGGATTATTTAGAACCGAATTTTCCTTGCAAGTAAATAACGGTAACTTTCCTTCCTCTGATGAGTTGTTTTATAAATATGCAGAAATTATCAAAAGATACGAAGGTTTAGATGTTGTCTTCCGACTTTTTGATGTGGGCGGTGATAAATTACTCCCAGATATATATAAAAATTCTTCCAATCCTTTCCTGGGATTAAGAGGAATACGTATCTATAACATCGCCCCTGAATTGATATTCAATCAGATTAAAGCCATTATTATGCTACCTATAAAAAAAGTAAAAATATTAGTTCCTATGGTATCCAATATAGATGAGGTGCTACTTGTAAAAAAACTTTGCGATGACACAATACAACAAACAAATAAATTAAAGTTAATACCTGACTTCAAATTATTATTAGGAATAATGTTAGAAGTTCCTTCTACTATATTAACAATCGAACAATTTGGCGATTATGTCGATTTTTTTAGCATAGGAACAAACGACCTAATACAATATACTTTTGCAATAGATAGAACTAACAATGACGTGGCATATCTATATCAACCTCTGAATAAAGCAGTGTTAAAACTAATACAAATCGCGGTGGACTATTGCACAAAACACAAAAAGGACCTTTCTGTATGCGGCGAAATAGCCAGCGACCCCTTGTATAGCGCTTTATTAGTAGGTATGGGAGTGAAAATTTTAAGCGTCGCTCCCTCCGCTATACCAAATTTAAAAAGCACTATATGTAATCTAAAGTATGAAACATTAAAAGAAATTGCAAAAAAAGTCCAAGAATTCTCCAAACCACAAGAGGCATATAAATATTTAGAAGAACAATTGGGCTTTTGCATCTTAAAATTTAAAGGAGGTTTAATATGATATATAATGAATCATGTATATTTTGTAAAATAGCAAAAAAAGAACTGAATTCGCATATAGTATATGAAACGGAAAAAATTATGGGGTTCCTTGACATAAGGCCTATTGCCTCAGGACATACCCTCGTTATCGTGAAACCACATTACAGTTTAGTAGATGAGTTACCAAACGAATATTTCAATGATTTAATGACAGGTATTCAAAAAGTTGGTAATGCAATTAAACGTTCTTTGAACATTCTTGCATATAACCTTGTTTTAAATAATGGCCAAATAGCAGGTCAGTTAATTCCTCATCTTCACTTTCACATAATACCAAGAACAAAAGGAGATGGATTATCTTTCCATCCCCCTGGAAAACCTGTCAATGAACTTGAACTTGATAATATATGCAAAAAGATTAAACAAAATTTAAACAAATAACGATTAAAAAGGGTCAGATACCATAAAATAATTAATCAGATGAAAGAAAGAATTGATACGGGAAAGACAATAACAAGCATTGGACCTTATTCAGTAGCAATAAAATCAGGCAATCTAATTTTCCTATCTGGTATGATAGGACTAAAACCAAATAGTTCGCAACTAGTATCAGATAACATATTAGAACAAACAAAACAAATATTAGAGAATCTATCAACCGTTTTAAATTATATGAAATTAAATACTGATAACGTAATAAAAAGCACGATATACACAACTGAATTAGAAAAATTTAGTCAGATAAATGAGATATATAAGGCATATTTCAAAGAGCCCTACCCCGCGAGAGCCGTTGTAGGTGTCTCAAAACTACCTCTCAATGCTAAGATAGAAATAGAATTTGTAATATCAATTTAATAATAATCTGATCCCCCCTCACCTTGCCAAAAGTGAGCAAGCAAAGCGATTGCGGCAATCTTACTCCTAAACTTTTGAACCTTAAACTCTATTACAGAAGGGCAATTTTCCCCTTTTGTAGAGGGGTGTCAGGCAAATCCTGACAGGGTTTTATTCCCGCTTTTGGAATGGGTCTGTTTTACATTATTCATTCTTCATTATTAATTATTTCATCAGAATTCTTATCTTCTAATCTTTCTATCTTGTTGATGTCTTTATATAACCTGCTTAATAACCATCTGTAAATATCTTTACCATTCTCGACCTCGTCTATGTTTTTCTCTAATTGAGTTGTATATTCTTCTGATACAAATGGCTTAACATATTTGGCTATCTTATATTTCTCTGAATTGGTTAGATATTCATATATAGCTTTGCCATTTTTGAGAGGAATTATTTTATTACGCATCTCAAATACATATCCTCTTTCGAAGAGTTTCTGTATGATTGAAGAATATGTAGAAGGTCTGCCCAACCCCTTCTTTTTCATATCTTCTATAAGTGTTGCCTGAGTATATAACTCAACCTCTGAAGTTGCCCACATCTTCTTATCTACTTTGTCAGTATCACCTATATGGTATTCTGTCTTATCAAATTTATAAATATTAACTGGAGTTACAACATTAAATCCCTCCTCTAAAATTTCTCCATACATATCAAACGTTGTTTGTGCACCATTTATCGTAGCAATGTATGTTATCTCCTTTACCTTTACCTCCTTCATCTGTGATGCAATAAACCTTTTAAATATCAAATCGTACAGCGCTATATGTTCGTTATTTAAGGGCACATCCTGTAACCCTAAGTATATGTCTGATTTTAATTCTTCGGCATCCATTGGTTTTGTTGGTCTTATTGCTTCGTGCGTTCCTTGGGGGTAGTTTCTGTATTTAAATAAATGCTCTTTGCCTATGTTTTTTATATATTCCTTTGCTATATTTATGCCTACCTGACTTATATAAAAAGAATCGGTTCTATGATACGTTATAAGACCAAACTCATACAATTCCTGAGCGATACGCATTATATGTTGCGCACCTTTTTTCAAAACTTTAATGGCGGTTTGCAATAAAGAATCTGTTGTAAATGGTGGAGGTGGGAAAATTTCTTTTTCCCGCTCTTCTTTCTTCTGTATAATTACACTGCTTACGTTATTGAAAATCTCCTGTGCCTGCTTTTTATCAGTAAATTTAAATACTATACCTAATGGTTTGGGCATACCTGCCCACGTAACACCAATGCAATGTATTTTATTTTTAGTATAATCCTGATAACGTTTTATAATCCACCCTAAAATAGGTGTTTGCACTCTTCCTGCTGAGAGATTCAAATTAGAAAATTCTTTCTGCAACTTATTTGATATTGTAAAACCTATCCATCTATCAGAAATTCTTCTTAAGAATTGCGATTTAACTGCTAAAACATTAACGGTTCGTGGATTTTCAATTGCATGAAATAGCGCCTTCTTAGTTACCTCGTGAAATTCAATTCTCTTCACATTCTGATTTAAAGGATATAAAACGTTAAATAAATCAAAAGCGATTTTTTCTCCCTCTGCATCAGGGTCGGTTGCAATAAAAATCTCATCCGTTTCCTGAGCAAGTTTTCTTAAAGCATCAATGATTTTGGCTCCCGTCTCAATTGTTTGCACCTGGTCTTTCCTGCACATTTTCAGGGTCATAGGTCTATTGCATTTAGGACATTTTCTTAACGGCATGTATAAAGGTAAAAAATTGCTACCAGTTTTTTCTACTCCATAAAATTTATCATGACCTAAATCAGCAATGTGTCCTTTCGTTGCCGCAATACATATATAAGATGTTTCACTTAATGTTTCATATACTTCAACCAAACCTATTCTTCTTCGCAGAGGCCTGCCAAAGAATGAAGCAATGGTTCTTGCTTTGTGTGGTGACTCCACAATTATTAATTTGGAGTCCTTAAAAGTAATCTGCCCTGTCCCAGCCGTTTGCAGGGCTTTTCGTTCACTACGAACCTGTTCCATAAGTTTTAATAGATTTTCTTTCTTACCCTCTTCTATGCTGAAATCCTCTATATAAAACCTTATTTTTTTGGTAAGATGATGTAATGCTTTTTCATCATCAACTAAAATCAGCGATAACCCTTGTGTTATCCCAATTTTAGACAATCGTGACGTCCTGCCAGATGCCTGTAAATAACCAGTAATGTCTGATACGGCAATTTTTACAATACCGTTTTTTATCGTTAATGCCGCCTCAGGTGATTCATTTATCTTTTGTATATTTTCTTCCTTTTTAAGTAATGATAGAATATCATTACATACTTCCTGCAAGTTATCAGGCAATTTTTTCCCACCTTTTCGTATATATTTTAATAATCTATCATAGCGTGATGAATCATACCCAATCATCTTAACAAATACATTCCTAAGTAAACTTAAAACAAAACCTAATGACCTTTCTATATCATCCATCTTTAATGTAAAGACAAATTTAGGTATGCCAACAAATACACTATAGCATATATTCATTGGTAGGTCTATGCCCCTGGTTAAAGGATTATTATAACTTGCAATTCCAAGCAGATAATCTACTTTGCCCGCCCTAAAATTCTCAATAGCATTCTTTTTATCGTAAATATCCACATTTATTCCCTTGTTTTTTAAATATTCCCATAATCTTTCAACAAGGTCTTTTCCGTAAATTGAGGATACGAAAATAAGTCCTCCCTTCCCTAACGTTTCAATCCACAGTCTGGTATTTTCTAATAATATTCCTGTAATCTGACCATTTACACTATTGTTGGTTTTACATTTCGTATCATTACCGTTTGCTCCTGATGAAATAGTAGAATGTTCCGATTCTTGGTCTTCAATTTTGAGTTTTACGTAGGTATCTACAATTTTCCTTATGGCTATATTGGGTTTACCTAATTCAAATCCCAATAAATTATAAAAAAGACCTATCTTCTGAGAATATGGAATACCACTTGCAGATGATACTATTACAGAACCTTTATATTTGGTGTCAACCGTTAATTCATCTTTCTGTTTCAAAAAGTCCTCTGTCTTAATTGTCGCCCATTCTCTTTTCAGTTTTATAAGGTGAACTGTCTTGCTTATGTCATCATCTGAAAATCCCATAAGATTAAGTAAATAATTTACGTTCTTCGCATTTTTCAGGAAAAGGTCCCCATCGTCTACAAAGTATAAGTCAAAAAACTTCTTTGGCATAATTGAATTATTCTTATTTAAAAACATAGAGGTAGTAATTAAAATAGAAAAATCACTCCTTTTTAGTTGCTCTTTAAGAAGTTCAGATTTCTTTTTAGAAACCGTTCTTACCGCAAGTAAATTTATATCAGGAAATATTGATAGTAGTTTATGTGCGGTCTGCTCCAATAATTGTTGTGATGGCAATATAATGTATGAATGCTTCTTATGTTCTAACCATAAATAACTGCTTAAAATAATACCAAAAGTTGTCTTGCCTGTGCCCGATGGGAAAATAATGGAATATGATTGATTCAGAAAGAACTTTTTAGCCCAGTTTATCTGAATGGCAGTAAGGTCAATATTAAACTTTTCAAAAGCAAACCTTGAAAAATTCTTTATTTCTTTATTTAAAGTAGTAAGAACCTTCAAAAACTGGGATTCATTATTTTCGTGATAACATTTTACACACTTTTTGTAATTATTAATCTCATAATCCGTTATATTCCTGCCACAAGAAGGACAAAATGCTATGTATTTACACAACGCCTTCTCTTTTACTTCTAAACTACTATTATTCATAACGTTTTTATATCACATTTTGTTGTTGTAAAATTTAATTATTGTAAAACTTTTTACCAGCCAATTTTCTATTCTGTTCAGTATTCTTCATCTTATTATTTTATTGCGAGTTAGATTTTTCATTAAACCTTAAACGTTGAAATTTAACCTATGCTTTTGGCTATTGACTTTTATGTTTTTATTATAATTTTCCTGGAATGGGTGAGGCGTTTGTGCTTATTATAGGATTTCGTAAGAATAAGAATATAACGCTATCTAAAACAGGGGAGGTAAGGAGAGGAAATATAAACGGTGATTCAAACTTTATTCTATACCTCACTTCATTGTTACCTATTTCGCGTAATTTTAAGTAATTGGTGCTGATCCAACCTTTGGAATAGGATAGGTTGACAGGTTCTTCTTCTACTGACTTGTAATCTATAGGGGTATATCTACTTTCTGTTCCACCTGATTGAGAGGATACTTCTGGTATAGGTTTTTTAAAGAATTTACCGAAGCATGCTATGTTTTCAAATACTGTAGGACCGATCATTAAATCAATACAAAAGCCGCCATATTGGTTTTCTAAGTCGACGTTTAATTCTTCGTTTATAGAGCCATTTAGGATAATGCCGAATAACTTATGGTTTAAGAATTTTTTAATCTGAGATTGTGGGAACAAGACAGATTCTATGTATGCATTTTTCCTTTTTATGGATGCGACAGGACTGAATCTATCAGGGACTGCAAAGCCACCTGAACTGACGATGTTTGGGTTATCGTATATTCTGATAGATGCGATAGTTCCATCTGCATTTAATGGGAAGCCATTGCATTTATTTTCTCTGAACCTATTAGAGCCGAAGAACATAGAGTTAATGTTATTTAATATGAAGTCGGGCTTATAGGCATTGGTGCTTGGTTTGCCATCTACGAACACACGAACGTTTCTTTTTGGTCCATACCATTTGAATGCAATATGATGCCAGGAACCTGCCTTCCAGTTATTCGGTAGCGAAACAGACGTTTTTCTGAGGTTTCCGAAAGTATCAACGCTCTTGAAGGTGGAGAAGTTATTACCTACAAAGAGGGCTAATTCTCTATTTCTTGCGAAGAAGGCAAAACGTTCTAGAGGCGCTACCTGTGCTTCGCTACTAACTACAACGCTATATCTTATGGTATATGTTTGTTGTGGTAAAGGTGTTTTAAATTGCGCTGCTTGAGGCGCTCTAAAAAATGCCATTCTAATTGTTGATAAAATATTATTAATTTCAGGCGGCACTTCTACAATTACTCTATTGACATTGGGAATATTAGCAGTGATAGTTCTCGCTATTTCTTCAGGGTCAATTAATCCAACCTGCCTCGTTTCCCTGATTTCTACTTCCTGATTATTAGAAACAATACCGCGTGAGTCACCCATAGAAAAGAAGGTTCTTGTATCTGACCCTTCTTCGCTGAGTTCCTGCTCATCTCTGTTCCATGTTGGTTTAAACCACATTTCCATATATCCTTTTTGTGGAAAATTCCACTTCCCTTTATAGAATGACTTATAATAAATATAACTTTCAGGGTTTATACCTTTGACATTTTTTGAGGTAATATACCCATATTTACATGCTTGGTCTGGATTTTGAACGTTACTATCACTGCAATATTCGTAGTTAATTCTTTTTACTTCATGAACAAAAAAACCATCAGGTAAAGAAGAATTTTTGGTATAATCTAACAGAAAGGTTTCTCCATTATCTAAGGTAGTAGCAGTTTTTATATCTACCATATCTAATAAACTTCTTGAGCTATAAGCGGTTCCGAAAGGTCTTCTACTTGCTCCTTTTTGTGCTGTATAATCTTTTTGAAGGTCTGCCTGGAAAACCAATCTTTTGTTCTGGTCTTTCCATACAGGGATGGGTAAAGGTTTCAATGTTATATATCCCTCATAGGTAGCGGCGTATGTTCTGTCAATGGCGTTAAGATTCTCAGGATACAGTTCTAGCCCTTCTATTCTAATTTTTTCCTGCGGTATTTCTATAAATTGTAATCTATCACCCTGATAGATAGGGAATTTGTGAACAAAATCTGCTTGTGAGGATAGTTTTACTGTTTCATATAGAGAAACATTAGAGACAACCTTTTCAACAGAAAGTATCTTAAAGAATTTTTCGCTGTAATGTTTTTTTTCTAAAAATACCTGTGGTCTTATATATGGCGTATTACTTTTGCCCGATGACAACATACCTATGTATAGTTTTTCCAATTCTTTTTGCCTTTGTTCTTTTTCAGTATCTTCAAACTCTCTTACCACGAATCCCAAGGATTCAATTTCATAGTAGCCATGAGAAAAGAAGGTAATTTCGGTAGTATTGAAGGTTAAGTCATATTTTGAGATGTCATTAAATATTGTGCCAACGGTTGCATCTGGATTAAAATCGTATATGTGTGATTCAGGGTCTGCATTTGCCAGAATGATTTTTTTATCGATATCTGATAAGAAACCAAAAGAAGCATCCAGAATGTCTTTATTTATATATCTAATGTCGAAATCAGACAAACTTTTCTTGCCTAATATGAGTGATTTAAAATCGGAGAAATTTTTAATTATATTTTTTTTGCGGTATGCAATAATATGCTCAGTGGTCAATATTGCTTTTCTTAAATCAATTGGTTCGCTTAAAGTGAGTTTTCCTGGGTTCACATAGGTTTTTTTAGTTTTATCATAATAATAGCCCTGTAAGTGTAATAGCATTGCTATGAGAACTTCTTTAGGAGCAGTGTTTATATTTATTGGTGCTCTCATTTCAAACTCTATTTCAGGATAGACAGTTATAGGGTTTTTTTTAGGTTTTCCCTGGTCATCTGCTCCATAGTTATTATTTAGATGGTCAGAAAATTTTGCTAAGTTTTCTTTCTCCTGGGCTGCCCGGCCCAGTAAAAACCCCGGGCATATACCGGTAAAACTGAGGTGGATACTGCTGTTGGGGCTATTACAAGAAAATGCAAGTTCCTTTTTAAATGAAATATTTTCAGGGAGTTTAAATTTTGGTAAATATGCTTCCTTTGGAATTTTATTAATTTCGGGATGGAAATACTTTGGGATAGAAGAGATAAGGTAGGTTCGTGGGTCGCGCCACATTGAAACAGATATAAAATCCTTTATGGCAAGAAATTCTATTATACTAAATTTATTGGTCCCATACTTATCATAAGTTAATTCTTCTTTGAATCTCATTGGACCCATTTTTCTTATTTCTTTTATTCTTTCACCCAGTTTTAAAGGATGCACATCATTTATTTTTCTTCCTAACTGGGGAATAATCACTACTTCACCAAGATTATTAAGTAGATTAACTACGCTATCGGTTAGTTCATTGCTTGTATTATTGTTCTTCGTGGGGTAATTTATTAAGATTCCTGAAGCGTTATCAATTATTTTTAATTTGTAAAATTGTAACCATTTTTTTCTTATGGGAGGTAAAAAGTCGGATGGCACTTGGATTGTTACCTCATTTATTCCTCGTGTTGGTAAATATATGAGAACTCCACCTTTATCAGTTTTATATGAAGGATTTAATGTTTCTTCTATAGTCATATAAGTGTCATAAGTTCCATTGCTATTCTGGTCAGTTTCATAAATAAAAGTATCCATTGCATCAAAATATCCATTCAGATTGTTGTCAATATATTCCTCTCTTTTGAAGTACCAGTTATCTTTCGTGGTGTCGTAGAGATTACTGTAAGCGTTTTTGATTCTATCGGCGATGGCGTAAGAGATGCCGCTGGCAGCGGTAAATTGAGCAATAATTTTATCTTTGTAGGAAGCAGTTTCTTTATTAGCGAGCTTACCTATGTATATTAAAGAAACCCCTACAATGGAGAGCATTACAAGAAAAATAAAACTTATTATGATTAGAATGCTTGCCTTTTTTCTCTTCGTTGAGTCCATTCTTATAATATTATAGATTATATAATCATTTTTTTATTCCATAAACGAAATAAGAAGTCAAAAACTCCCACACTACAAATAAGGGGAAATCTCACTCGCTAAACTCGTTAACTCCGAATAAAATAGTAGATAATAATTAAAAAAAGAGGGTAGGAGAAAATCCCCTACCCCGTAAGATTTTAAATATTTAAATATTTAAACGCCTTTTACTATACTCTCTGTTTAATCTATATAGCGCATATAATCCAAGTGTCGCAAGAAGTATTAACATTGAACTATCAAAATTATTATTATCTGTTCTATTAAATCTCGGATTAATATAGCAACCACCACCACCGCCTACCACACCACCGCCTACCACACCACCGCCTCCTGCTCCAAAAATTCCTATAGGGTCTGTTACAACCCCGTCCGCTTGTCCATCAAAATCAAGTGTGTCACCATCACAAACTGGATAAGTTAATGTCCTCCCACTTATTGTTAGATTATTAGTATTAGTAAGTTCAATCCATGCACCGAAACTATTAAGTTTAAATATCCTCGCCCCTACTGGCAACGGTTCAGGTAAGGTTAGAGAGAATTTAGCACATTTACCAAAATCAACAAATGCCTTTAATTCAAGACACCCAATCATTGACAAGTTTGGTACTGGTGTTGTCGCGAGTTTACCATTAATATTGGTAAGCGTGCAGGGACGAGACCCCGGTGTAAACATTGGCTGTGTGTCGTTAGGATCTCCTCGCTCTACATTACATTCCACCTTTTTATTCTTTCCAGACTCACTACTTTCCTGAGATAAAGTAATTTTCGCCGGATCATTTGGATTTGTTTCCTCTGCATCCTCTACTCCATCCCCATCCCCATCAGTAAATTGAACCTCCACACAACCATTTTGCGGAATCGTCCAGTTATTCAGTGGCGTCGCAGATTGAATACCATCATCTGCCTCTATTCTTAATATGTTAAAAGATGGGCCAAATACAGCTACTTCCGCAAAATACACCTCACCATTAGTAAAATTACCATCAAACAATGTCGCATCATTCTGGATTAGTGTTTTTACCTCATTAGGGACATTTGTCCATCTCTCGACTGTTGCAGGAGATGTTAACCGCGTAAGTGAAAATGTTTCTGCTGGGTCAGCTATATTATCAAGCGTTGCTCCAAAATCAGTAAATGCTTTTACCGACCTCGGCGGTTTATTATCAGGACTTGTATACTTTACTAAAATCACGGCTTTACTACCTGCTGGGAAATCAGAACCACCATCCGGTTCTACCACGCCTTTACAACCTTCGCTTGACATCAACCCAGTCACCCCA
>CAZWFP010000030.1:17558-19124 GCA_964633175.1 uncultured Planctomycetaceae bacterium
CACACCTCGCCGTCTGAGAATATGAATTTTGCAGTATATGTTCCAGCTATATTAATAGTTTGTGTTACTTGATATACCACACCTTCTGTAAAGTCATTATCGTTAATATTCTTCTTTACCGCAGTAAAATATTCCGTGGCAGCATCTTCAATACCATTGCCATTTAAGTCAATCCATAACAATGATGTCGTCGGCTCCTGATTATCAGCATCCTTGTATGTTACTTCAAATGTAAACTGCGCTCCAGCAGTCGCGGAAAGAGGACTTACATCTGCGTTCGTTAAAGTCGGGTAGTTATCTTTAATTATTAAATCATCTGCCTCTGTCGACGCCTCTGCATTACTATTTTGCGTCTTTACCCTTATTTGTGGTCTCTTCCTGCTAGAACCTACCGGTAAATTAACAGGATCTGCCGCAGCAAGGAATATTCTATCCACATTACCCACCTCTGCTGAATTTTTCTGGAACGGCAAGTTAACCGTTGCCTTGTAATCCTTACCATCTGAGAATGTCGTATCCGATGAATCTACCTCAGTCAATTGATCGGCAGTCAATACTATCGTTGTATCTTGTGTATCAAATTCCCCATTTTCATTAATATCAAACTTCAACGTTACACTTTCTAATTGATTATCGTTTATATCTGTATACCTGAAAACAATGTTAAAGTTGGTATTTGCTAAAACGGTATTTTTGGGAATACCTCCATTTTTTTGCGCTTCTGGCGTTGTACTTTCATAATTCAAAAATTGAACGCCAACATCGCCAGAATTTAATACAAATAAGTCATTATTATCCGTATCAGCGCCCGCACCACTTCCATCATTATCAAGCGTAGTTGCGCTTCCATCAACTAATGGATCATAAATTAAATCCGCTATTTCTGCAACGCATGCTCTCGTTACAAATCCCTCCTTAGAAACCGTAAAGAATACAGGCGATGGACTTACACCTAATTGATCAAATGTAAACGTTACCTTACCATTGTCATCCGTAGTCCCTATAACAGGAGTTGCCGAACAATTTCCCACATATGCCTTCACCGTTACAGATGATAATGGACCGCCACTCTCATCCACAACCTTAACTACCACCTTTGCTGCACCACTTATGCTCGTTATCTGGACTAAATCATTATTATCCGTATCTACCCCTGGCTCGTCATTTATTGACGTAAGTGTCCCATCCACTGTATTATCATAATTTAAATCAGCTTCAGCTAATCCCGTGCAATCCCTTAATACCGTCGCACCCTTTACAATCTTAATATAAATAGGCGTACCATTTGGCTGATTTATATCTGATGAAGTAAACGTTGCAACACCACCTGTATCTGTAGTCGCCGACTTTATTGGAGTATCACAAGTTCCACCTACCGTTTTTCTTATCTCTACTGTTACATTATCTAACGGTACACCTAAATTATCCGTAACTTTTACGGCTATCTTCGCAGATGTTGTTGTTAAGCTTATAACGACATTATTATCCGTATCTACCCCTGGATCGTCATCTGACGTAAGTGTCCCATCCACTGTATTATCATAATTTAAATCAGCTTCAGCTAAT
>CAZWFP010000031.1:0-16528 GCA_964633175.1 uncultured Planctomycetaceae bacterium
TTGAGCTTTTGACCTTTGACTTTTTAAGGTATTCCCTCTTTGTGGTAATTTCTGATTTCTGGAATAAAATGAGTATTTGCGGAAATTTCTTTTTATAATATAAAAGTGAGGGAATGTATGCCCGAGATGTTAAGCATAAGAAATCTGAGGGTAGCAGTAAATAATAGTATTGTTTTGAATGGCCTAAATATATACATTAATAAAGGCGAAACGGTAGCGATTATGGGCCCGAATGGGTCTGGTAAATCATCTCTTGCTAATACTATTATGGGCAACCCGAAATACAAGGTGGTTGAAGGGGAGATTATATATAAAGGACAAAATATCATTGATTGGAAAACAGAAACACGCGCCCAGGCGGGTATATTTTTAACCTTTCAATATCCTGTTGCTATCCCAGGGGTTACTGTTACTCAACTATTGAAAACAGCATATAAAAGTATTACGAACGAGGAGCCCAATCCCAGGGAATTACTAAACAACTTAAAATCTTATACAAAAGAACTTGAATTTGACGAAAAACTTCTGACACGTTATGTAAATGATGGCTTTTCTGGTGGAGAGAAAAAGCGTCTTGAAACTCTTCAATATCTTATTCTAAAACCTCAACTTCTGATTTTAGATGAGGTTGATTCTGGATTGGATATTAATGGCTTGAAAGCAGTTGCAAACAAAATTAATGATTATAAAAATAGCGAGCGCTCCATTATAATAATTACCCATTATCAAAGGATACTTGACTATATTAAACCAGATAGGGTATATATTTTAACAGAGGGGAAAGTTGTTAAGGAAGGGGACATTAATTTATCTAAATTCATAGAGGCGCATGGCTATGAGAAAATAAAAAATGCTAATTAACAATGTTGAGTAAATAAAATGGTGCTAAACAAGCAAGATATTGTTGATTTAAAGACGGATTATAAATATGGCTTTTCTGATCCGGAGCAGTATATATTTAAAGCAAGGCCTGGTTTAGATGAAGATATTATAAACCAGATATCATATATGAAAGGTGAACCTGATTGGATGAGAGAGTTTAGATTGAAATCATACAAGATTTTTACTAAGAAACCTATGCCTAAATGGGGTAACCAGGACTTATTAAATGGTATTGACTTTAACTCTATCTATTATTATATAAAACCTACAGAAAGGCAGGGGGATACGTGGGAGGACGTTCCTGAATATATAAAAAACACATTTGAAAAATTAGGTATACCGGAAGCGGAAAGGAAGTTTTTAGCAGGTGTATCTGCGCAATACGAATCGGAAGTAGTTTATCATTCTATCAGGGAGGATTTACACAAACAGGGTGTGATATTTGTGGATACAGATACAGGTTTAAAAGAATGTCCGGAGATTTTCAAGAAATATTTTGGAACGGTTATACCTCCAACGGACAACAAGTTTGCGGCGCTCAATTCCGCTGTCTGGTCAGGAGGGTCATTTATATATGTTCCTAAAGGTGTAAAAGTAGAAATACCTTTACAGGCATATTTTAGGATAAATGCAAAAAATGCTGGACAGTTTGAAAGAACCCTCATTATCGCTGATGAGGGCTCAAGTGTTCATTATATTGAAGGATGCACTGCGCCTATTTATTCTTCAGATTCTTTACATTCCGCTGTTGTAGAGTTGATAGCATTAAAAGGCGCCCATATAAGATATACGACGATTCAAAACTGGGCGTATAACGTTTATAATCTTGTAACCAAAAGAGCCGTTGCTTACGAAGATGCAATTGTTGAATGGGTTGATGGTAATTTAGGTTCGAAACTCACGATGAAATATCCCTGCGTATACTTGATGGGCAAGGGCGCAAGGGGCGAAATATTATCGGTAGCGTATGCAGGTAAGGAACAACATCAGGATGCAGGAGCCAAAGTAATTCATGTTGCACCTTATACCTCTTCAACGATAACTTCTAAATCAATCTCCAAAAATGGGGGCAGAAGCACTTATAGAGGCATGGTAAAAGTTTATCCAGGGGCTATTAACTCTAAAATATTTGTGAAATGCGATGCTCTTATTTTAGATGACAAATCACGCTCTGACACATACCCCCTTATGGACATTCAAGAACGGGAGGTTCAAGTGGCGCACGAGGCGACTGTCGCTAAAATAAGCGATGAACATCTTTTTTACCTAAAATCGCGAGGTATCAAGGAAAGTGATGCCATGAGTTTAATAGTCAATGGATTCTTTGAAGCATTCGCAAAAGAGTTGCCACTTGAATATGCGATAGAATTAAACCGCTTGATACAGCTTGAAATGGAAGGAGCTGTAGGATAATTTGTGCTTGCAAATTACAGAGATTTTTATGCAAAAATATTTTCATCACCCGTAAAGGTTGATGAGTTAACCGAAAAACATTTTCCAGATTACGCTTATTTTGAGAAGATTCTGGATTCTAATATGTCCAAAACCGCCTTAGACGAACCCAACAATATTATACTTGAGAGTTTACTTTTTAACGATTATATTCTGAATAATTCTCCATACGCTTATATAAACAGCCGCTGCAAGAAATTCCAATATACTCAACTGCCTGAATCTCCTGAAAAACCACTGCAATTATCTATAGATAATGAATATACTATTGACTCAATAAATAAAAAAATATACAATACTCAAAGGAATGGGTTATATGAATTGGAAGAAAGATTTTTCTTTGATAAGAACTGCATGCTTGCAACCGATGTAATTTTAGCAGAGAATAGTCAGGTTAGCATAACGGCGAACTTTAGTGGAATTTATACGAGTCAATCTTCTATAAATTATTTTTTTCTCCTGAATAAACATAGTAAGTTGGATTTTTTTATATTAGGGCTGGGGAGCGGAAAGTTATTTATAAATATATATGCTATTATAAAAGGTATTGGCGCAGAGGCAAAAATTAGAGGGTGTTGTTTGAATAAAGGTGATGATGATACCGTTATTGTAACTTACATTAATCACAAAGCACCTAAAAACATAAGTTCAGTGCACATTAACAATGTCCTGTTAGAGAAAGCAAAGAATTTTTTCTTGGGACTTATAAAGGTTGAAAAAGAAGCAGAAGAAATAGATGCTATTGAAACAAACAGAAACCTCCTATTATCGGGGCAGGCAAGAACATTGTCAATTCCAAAACTTGAGATTGAAAATAATAATTTACGCTGCAGTCATGCTTCAAGCATTTCGTCGGTCGATGAAGAGATACTCTTTTATTTGAATTCAAGGGGTATTGAATATAAAGAGGCAATAAAACTAACAGCAATGGGATTCCTTGTAGAACCATTTAGCAAACCCAATTACGATAGTCTAATAGAAAATTGTTTAGACAAAGCATTAGCGAATTTATAGATATGGTATGGATTAAGATATCTGATATTGGCGAAATAAAAGAAAAAAAGATGAAACAGTTTAAACACGGAAGATATGACATTATTATATACAAAGATAATGGAAAGTATTATGCTTTTGAGAATAAGTGTTCACATGAAGATTATCCGTTGATTGATGGCTACATAGAAGGCTGCCAGATAGAATGTGCCAAACACGGAGCGAGATTTAACATAGAAACGGGAGAGGTTTTGTGTATGCCAGCAGCGGTGCCAATAAAAGTTTTTAAGACCAAAATAGAAGATGGGATTTTATATGTAGATTTACCATAACGATAATGATTGATGTAGAGAAGATAAGAAAAGATTTTCCAATATTGCAAAAAAAGATAAATGGTAATCAGATTGTCTATTTTGACAATGCTGCAACTTCACAAAAACCTATTGTAGTATTGGATAGATTACAGAATTTTTACACTGAATTCAATGCTAACATAAGAAGAGGAATAAGTAGTTTGACAGAACAAGCAACAAGAATTTTTGAACAAGCAAGAGAACAAATAAAATTATTTTTTAAAGCAAATGAGTATGAACTGGTTTTCACTAAAAATACTACTGAAGCAATAAATTTAGTAGCGTATTCTCTTGCAAAGGAATATTTTAAAGATGGAGATGAGATAATATTATCTGAGGCGGAGCATCATTCTAATATTGTGCCATTTCATCTAATATCAGCATTTAAAAAAGTAAATCTAAAATTTATCCCTGTTGACAAAAATGGTTATTTGGATATAGATGGTTTAGAAAAATATATAACAGGTAGGACTAAACTTATATCAATTACGCATATTTCTAACGTATTAGGAATTATTAATCCTGTAGAAAGTGTTATACAAATTGCGAGAAGGCATAATATACCAGTTTTAATAGATGGGGCTCAATCGGCACCTCATATAAAAGTAGATTTAAGCGTTATGGCACCGACGTTTTTTGCGTTTTCAGCTCATAAAATGCTTGGACCTAATGGCGTTGGATTATTATTTATACATAAAGATTTTGTTGATAAGATGGCACCATTTTTGGGTGGTGGAGGGATGATTACAGAAGTCGAAAAAGAGTATTCTGAATATTTAGATGTTCCTTATAAATTTGAAGGAGGAACAATTGACGCCGCTGGTATTTCAGCATTCGTTGAAGCGTTAAAATATGTAGAAAGAATAGGTATAGAAAATGTCCAAACGCATGAGAAGCAACTTACAAAAAAAACAATAGAATTATTGCAAGATGTTCCTAACATAGAAATTTATGGCACAAAAGATACGACTCATAGAACGGGTGTGGTCTCTTTTAATTTGAAAGACATTCACCCTCATGATTTAAACACTGTTCTGGATTCAAATGGTATACTGGTTCGTTCTGGACATCACTGCGCCAAAATTCTTATGAAAAAATTGGCTATCCCAGGAACAGTAAGAGTCAGTTACTATATGTATAACTCTTTTTCAGAAATAGATAGATTTTTCTTGGCATTACAAAAAGCAGTTTCATTCTTCAAGATTCATTAAGTTAAATCACTTCTCACTATTACAAGTAGAAAATTCTGCAAAACCGTTTTTGCCATAAGTATCTATCTTGTTTTTAAGAAACTCAAGAAAGGTCTTGTTTGAAATATCTTCCAAATTTTTCCAATAAGATTGCCTGAGATTAATCAAATCTAAAACATTTGTCAAGCACAACTTCTCATCAAAATTTTCGCATATCCCACACATTCTAATAGAATTACAACACAGATTATCTAACTTTTCTTTTGGATTGGAACAAAACGTTTTCCCCGAATCGAACTTACCGTCGCTATTTTTTAACAAGTATTGTAGAATCGTTTGCAGATTACTCATATTATTGATTAGTAACGAATAACATTTTTTTTGTTCACTTGTTCCTAAACTACAGCGCAGTTCCGGATATTCCCACTTATATTCATTTTCTATGTATCTATATCCTAATTTACACGGATCATACTTTTCTTGTTGTGATATATCATTTATTTGCTGTATTTCCCCCCTAAAACAGCATTCTTTAATTGTGTTTTGTATATCAGTGTTGTATATACTATTACATCCTTCTATCTTTTGTGAATTAAGGCATTCGGCGCAAAATTCCTTTACCTTATTATTATTACAATATTCCGGAACTGAACACTTACCTTGACAACATACTCTATATTCATCAATGATATCACTTATTTTGTTATTACCTGAATGCTTTGCTATCTTAATGACAACATTTTCTAAATTTGCTATATTGAAATCAGGTGTGTTTATTTTTGATAATAGATTGATTATTATATCAAAAATGCCCGAGACGTTACAGTTTTTTATATTACCTTTATTTTTTATAAGACATTGTAATATTGCTATGTCATTCTTAGAATAATTCAATTCTTCCAAAAACTTATCAAAACTATTTACTGCCTTGCTGCATTTTTTTATATTATAGTATATATACATAAGAGATAATTTATAGTCAAAAGTTATAAATTCTTGTAATTTTGCATAGGAATTATTTTTACTCAATAAATTTTTAAGCGAAAAATCGTCTTCGTAAATATTGATGAGGGTAGCATAAACCTTGTAAATGGGTTCCATATTATATGTTAAATCATCTAATCTTATGCTTATATAACCCTCGCTACTATTGTGCAATTCATTTAAAACTGAGTTAAGCATTTTAAAGATACATTCTGCATTACCGTGATCAATGTTTTCTTTTATGATGTTAGATAATCCTATCTTCCATCTTATTGGAAGAGTAATAATAGAGATAACTTTTGGGAACCAAATAGGAAGTTTATTCAGATATAAACTTATATTGGTTGATTTTACCTTGTCTATCTTGGACATCAAATTCTCGTAAGTATTAATACTATCTGTAATTTTATTGAAGTAATCTAATACAACTATTTTGTTGTGGCATTGATATTTTCCACTTTTTTTTGAATACTCATTCTTTATTAATGACAATGTTTTTTTTGCGTTAACTACCTTTCTTGTCCATTCTTGCAGTATATCGTTATATAGAAGATGATATAATATTTTATAGTTTGATACCTTTGATTCAAGTTTAGGCGCAAGTTTTACGGAAAAGTAGGCAGGTAATATTTGTTGAGTTAATATATAATTTGCCAATCCTATGTATGATTTGTTAAATCTGTTTAACTTTGATAAAGTTTTAGTAAAACCTTTACAGTTATTAGTTGTAAAATTTCTGAATGAATGCAAACAAGTATTTATTTTCTTCACAATTTTTAACGGATGGCAATATCCATATAGATCAAGAAGCGTAAGATTAACGCATATGCTATTTTTTTTAGATATGGAATGTGATTTTAAATATTTGCAATCCATCGGGCGGATTGAACTATCAATATGGTATTTCCAGCCGGATGCCTGTGTATTACCACTATACAGTAATGGTGAATAGTTGATTTGTTCTGACAATTCAAGTATTTGATTATTAGATACATTTGATCCCACATTACAGAGGGCACGATTATTCAATTTTAATATCTCAAATACATCATTATCATCTATAAGTAATCTTTTAACCAAATGCCAAAACTCATCAATAGAATATTTTGTTTTCATTAAGTATTTTCGCACCTCGTATTTAACCTTTTGAAATTTTACGATTGATATTAACTCTTCATATCCTTGCGCATTCCGTTTGTTAAAGGGCGTCAAGGTAGTAAATACGGTTGCCGAGGTCTCAGGAATGGGCAACATTTTTTTTATACCTTTTCTATGTTTGAGCGATTGAATAGAGAAAAAAACGCTATTTATTTTGTCCATAAAAAGTTGAGAAGGTTCTTTCTTCTCGAATTTTTGTATATCTTCCAGTTTATTTTTTATGGGTTCTTGAATATCTATAAAGGAAGGATTCTGCAATTTCTTAATTACTTTCTTTCTTATCTCTTTTTTCCTCCCATTAAATTTTTTGCACTCGCCATACCTGCATTTGCCTGTTGCGGATTCGTCTCCCAAAAACAATGTATAACAAGACAATATGCATAGGAGCCAAACAAGATAAGTAGGTAAGAATGAATGATGTCCATTTACTTTTAGTCTTGCGCCTCCCTTTCCTCCCCTAATAAACATAATTTAAAATTTCAACTATATTGAATATATTATTCCCTTATTTCATAAGAGTAAGTAGTAGGGTCAAAAGCAATTTTATCTTTGAATTTTAACCAGTTAAACTTCAGTTCTTTTATGCATAAGTCATCATATGATTCCTTTAAACATTTCATTTTTATGTTAGGTATTTCCAATTTATCCAGGTTATTGTTCTGTTTAAATTTATCTGCTAATTCTATGATATCACTTCTGGTTTTTGGAACACATTTTAAATCCCTGGAATTTAACGCCTCTTCTTTAGTTGAGAATTTAAGTTCTCTTTCGTCTTTGTAGAGAAGACAATCTGGGAAGATCTCTATGGGCAGTAATATTTTAAGTATGTTGAAGGAAGTGATTCTATTTATTGGATTTTTGTCGTTTGTCAATATATTAAGTAAGGTTTCAAGGGTTTGAATATCAGTTGCACCACCTATTTCCTTCCTGAATATCTTTGTTCCTTTATATATAGGCATATCTAAATATCTTTCATATGGATCTCCTGGGAAGTCGTAATTTATTACAATATATCTATTTTCTATTTCAAATCTTTGTATGGATAATACTTTTTTTTCTAATTCTGCTGCCATATTGGTTTTCAGGTGGGCTAAACTGCCAACGCTGGCTATGTCAGATATATCAGTCAATTTTTTTCGTGCTGTGAAAATGGGATCTACAATGCCCGTGACGACTATTTTAAATGAAGTGGCTCTTAACGGAAAATTTTTAAAGTATATCAATACTGAAACGGATTCTCCCTTTTTTAGCCGTTTCCTTATAAACCTTAATTCGTTTAGATTGAGCAACTCTCCTTTTCTTTTTTTGTTCTTAATGGCTTTTACTTTTTCCTTTGTAGGATATGATTTAATTTTTAAAAGGTTCTCTAAAATTTTATATTCCACTTTTCTATTTATAATGCTTGTCAATATAAGGTCGTTGTATTCATAATCATAAAGGTTGTGGTCGTTTTCTTCCTTTTTTGTTAAAAATTTAATAGTATGTGGGCATATTAGTTGCACATTTAGGTATTGTAAAGGCGCTTCGTCAACTGGTCTTACGAAGTCTTCCGCGCTGGATGCAGGAATTCCCTGCCTATCTTTTTGATATTCATCAAAGAATGTCTTGTTGAATTTTAGCGTAAGAATAAAGTAAAAATAATTTTCAGATGAACCATCTGGTTGCGTATAGATAAAAAACGCGGGAGGTTTTTCTACTTTGACGTCAATTATCCATCTATCTTTTACAAGTAAATTGTCTTCTGTTTTTATCACACAAATAAATAATAGTAAGTAACAGATAGGTAGGACAATTTTCCCACAACTAACCAGCTCTCGTATTTTAAATTTACTCATCAGATATAACTATGAACTTATATTTTTATCTATTATGGCTATAATCATAGAAACCTCTACCTGCTTTTTTACCAGTGAATCCTGCTGTAACCATTTTGCGAAGTAAAGGTGGTGCAATCCATCTTGGTTCTTTATATTCTTCATACATAGCATCGGCTATAAATAGTGTTGTATCTAATCCGACAAAATCAAGGAGTTCAATAGGCCCCATGGGATGTCCACATCCCAATTTCATACCTGCGTCTATGTCTTCTTTTGTGGCTATGCCATGTTCTAATGCTCTTACTGCATCAAGAAGGTATGGAACTAACAAATAATTAACTATAAAAGCAGGATTATCGTTTGCGGTTATGGTTATTTTGCCCAAACTCTCGCTAAATTGGCAGGCTATTTTATACGTTTGTTCACTTGTTCTTAATCCTTTAACTAATTCTACTAATTTCATTATAGGAACAGGGTTCATAAAGTGAATTCCTACAACTTTTTCAGGTCTTTGTGTAACACTTGCAAGTTTTGTTATGGATAAACTTGAGGTATTGGAGGCAAGAATCGCCTCAGGTTTGCAAATCTTGTCGAGAGTTGAAAATACTCTTAACTTCTCATCTAAATTTTCTACAACTGCTTCTATGGCGATATCAACATCTTTAAGTTTAGAAAATTCTGTTGTTCCTTGTATTTTTGACAGGGTTTTCTCAACCTGTTCTTTTGTATATTTGCCTCTTTCTATACCTTTATGTAAAAACGTTTTTATGTTATTAAGACCTTTATTTACTAGTGTATCATTTACTTCTACGAATGTAACATCATAATCTTTTAGTGCGCATTGTGTTACAATGCCGGAACCCATAAGACCACATCCTACAACTCCAACTTTTTTTATATTCATTTTTATCCTCCTAAAAACATCGTTTATTAGTTATTGCCCTACTTTTTTGCCCATCAGTATACTAAGGTCAAATTATAAGATTTAGTTTTATTAAATCTTTTACAGATTTATAATAGGAAGATGAAGAAAACGGGGGCAGCGGTTTTTGGTTCTACGGGACGGCTTGGAAGAATTTCATTAGAATTACTATCATCATTAAAGGATGATTTTGAAGTTTTGGCGCTACTTTGTAATAAAAACTGGCAGGTTTTGCTTGAACAGATAAAAGTGTTTAAACCACGGTTTGCAGTGGTTATGGATGAAGAGTCATATAGAAATGCGCAATCCGAAAATCAGGTGATTGATACCAAAATATTATTTAACTACGAAGGAATAAATAAGTTATGTGAATTATCAGAATTGAAAGTGATTATTTTATCTGTAATAGGTTCTGTAGGATTCATGATATTGCTGCAATGTTTACCTTATAATAAAAAGATTTTACTTGCCAACAAAGAATCCATTGTTTTAGGAGGGAAGATATTAAAAAATGAATTAAAGAAAACTAATACACAAATTATTCCACTTGATAGTGAACATAGTTCGTTAATGCGATTGATTAATGCTGTGAATAGTAATTATATTCAAAACGTATACATTACTGCATCTGGTGGGCCATTTTTGCATAAAAACCAGGATGAACTTGATGACATTAAACCGGAAGAGGCGCTAAGGCATCCTGTTTGGGATATGGGTGCGAGAATAACCATAGATAGTGCAACATTAATGAATAAAGCATTTGAGATTATAGAAGCGAAATACCTTTTTGATATTCCGGTAAATAAGATAAGAGTTATCGTGCATCCTGAATCGCTTTTTCATGCTTTTTTAGAATTAAAAGATGGAACGGCGTTAGGTTTATTTCATAAGCCGGATATGAAAATTCCCATACTGTATGGATTGTATTATCCGGATAATCTGGATAAAATTCCTTATTCAGCGACAAAAGAGATGGCTATTGACTGGGCTAAAATAAAAAACATCCAGTTTCACAATGATATAAAATATAAAAGTATTGATTTAGGGTATTATGCTGCGAATAATGGGCATATTTTTGAAATTGCTTTGAATGCTGCGGATGAAGTTGCGGTTGAACATTTTATACAAAGAAAAATAAAATTTACGGATGTAGTGTCAATAGTTGAAAAAATCGTCAAATCTATTTCTTATAGAGAGATTGGCACTATAGACGATATTTTGTGTGTAGATAAAGAAATAAAATTAAGGACCATACAATTATGCAGAATGTATTGATGATAATTCTTGCGCTTTGTGGGCTGGGCTTTTTGATATTAGTTCATGAATTTGGGCATTTTATAGTAGCCAAAATATTTGGAATAAAAGTTGAGGCATTTTCTATCGGTTTTGGACCTGTGCTTTTAAAATTTAAATGGGGCGAAACGGAATATCGCTTTTCTCTGCTTTTCCCTTTAGGTGGATATGTAAAACTATATGGTGAAACCTCAAAAGAATCAGGCCAAATAGATAAAGATGACAAACGCGCGATGGTTAATCGCCCCCTCTGGCAAAAGATTTCTGTGGTCTTTGCAGGTGTCTTTATGAATTTTGTTTTTGGCGTCTTGTTTTGCATAACTACTTTCTTGATAGGACTTAATATGAGTGCTCCTGTTGTTGGAGATATTAGCCCAAATAGTTTAGAGTCAAATTCCCCAATGTCAATAGGTGATACAATTATAAGCGTAAATGATAAAAAGGTAAGATATTTAGAAGAATATTTAATGCTTACCATTATGGAAGATAGACCATTAAAGATAAAGGTAAAGGACACAAACAATAATGAAAAGGAGTTTGTTATCTTGCAAAACGAAGGTAAAAGCGGTGTATCCCGCTATCTGAAAGCGGTTGTAGATGATGTCCTGGACAACTCTCCTATGAGTAAATGGGGTTTCAAAAAAAATGATGTAATTCTAAAAGTAAATAATAACAGTATAAAAACATGGCAGGAGTTTATGAACCATTTAGCCGCTAACTACGAAAAGGAAGTTACTGTCGTCGTATCCAGAGAAAATATCTCTGAGAAAGAATTAAAGTTTAATGTTAAGATGCCTACCGTATTATATGGCTTTGATAGTAGAAAATTTATGTCCAATAGAATTTGTGGAGTAAAAAAATATTCCCCCGCAGAAAGCGCAGGTATTAATAAAAATGATTTAATAATAAGCGTTAATGGTAAAACAATAACAACATGGTATGATCTTAATACCATATTATGGGAAGAAAGAATGAGCAGTAATTTGGAATTGCAGATTATGGATTTTTACGGTAATAAAAGAATAGTAAAAGTAAAGAATGTGGATTTTAATCATGGGAAACCGTTTTTGGGTGTAACTTCGTGCGCAGATGATTTAAATACTAATATATTTCAAACGGTGCCTAAACCATTTTTAGACATTGGGATAAATCCGCAAGATAAACTTTTAGAAGTCAATGGTAAAAAAGTAACAAGCATCAATGAATTACTAAATATAACTGCTCAAAAGGAGGAATCGGTTAATCTGAAAATAGAAACTAAAAATAAAGAAATAAAGGAATTTAAGATAAAGTTAGAAAAATTACATTTGGTGACTGAGGGTATATTAGGAGCGGTGCCCAAAATTGATGTTGTTTCTATAAAATATCCATTTTTGGAGGCAGTGATAGAAGGACATAAACAAGCAGTGGAGTTTGTAAGAATAACTTACCTTTCAATAGTATTACTTATAAAAAAACAGGTTTCTCCAAAGGACATTGCAGGTCCTGTTGGTATAATAGCTCTATCTGCAAAAGTTGCTCAAAAGGGATTAATAGATTTTCTATATCTTCTTGCTCTTATAAGTTTGAATTTGGCTGTTTTAAATCTTTTGCCTATCCCTGTTTTAGACGGTTCACTTATTTTTATGTTCACTATGGAAAAAATTCTTGGTAGGCAACTGCCTGAGATAGTGGTAAAAACCCTTGAAATAGTTGGTTTATGCCTTTTAATCGGTTTATTACTTTTTGCTATGAGGAATGATATTCTTAGAATGATAAAGTAATCTACAACCTGCTTGACAAACCGATAAAGATTTTTAAAATATTAATTACTTTAAGTTTTAGAAAGGAGGTAAGAAAGATGAAGAAGATGATGAAAAAAAATAGTAAGAGCATGTCAACAATGAAAAAGTGCTCAACAAAAAAGATGGATAAAAAGATGAGTATGTGTTCGTGTTGCGGCTGTAGCCCGTGCAAATGTAGCAAGTAACGTCTAAAAATTCTCAACATACATATAAGAGGGGGCTGTGAAGAGCAGCCCCTATTATTTTATTTCATAAAAAAATATATAATTACCCTTAGTTGAAATATGATAATCTCGAAAGTTTTTGTAAAGGTAGTGTTATGTGTTATGTTGTTTTGTAATATTACAAAAACGGAGGTTACACCGGAAAAGGTTCAAATAGCTATAGATAAGGGATTAAAGTATTTACTAAAGTCGCAGAAGGCATCCGGCGAAATAGGAAGTTATAGTTATTATATAGGTGTGTCTGCATTAAGCGGATTGGCAATGTTTGCCTCTGGTTATACACCCTATTCTGGAAAGTTTGGAATATCTATTGAAAAAATAGGAAGGTTTCTTATTAAAAATCAAACCAGGAGTGGGTATATAGCAGAAAAAACTAATATGTCCCGCTTTCACGGGCACTCTTATGCATTAATATTTTTGACGTATGTGTATAGCGAACTAAAGAATGGGAATGTATTAATTGATAGAGACACTCTAAAGCCCAGAATAATAAAAGCTATAAAGATTCTTGAAAATAATCAGTTACAAGATGGAGGATTTCCATATGCGCCTGGAGATAACTTCCCTGAAAATTCTACTGTTGTATGTTGTGTTAGCGCTTTAAGAAGTGCCAGGGACGCTGGATTTAAGGTAAAAACGTCTGTAATTAAGAAAGGTATAGAATATATAAGAAAGTGCGCTAATCCGGATGGGTCATTTTGTTATAACTTGCAGCAAAGAGGCGCGGGGCCAATTATGACTGCTAATGGTATAGTAAATTTAATATTTTATGGCAGTTGGAAGGATTCAGATGTGATAAAAAAAGGGTTTAATAATCTGAAGACGCTGTATGAAGGTGGCGATCTGTTTCAAGGATGGGATATGGAATATTATGGAACCTTCTACGCTGCCCTTGCTCTGTATTATACTAATGAGGAATTATGGAAGAAGTGGTATTCAAAGGTTTCTGAAAAACTTGTTGCCGAGCAACAGCAAGATGGTTCCTGGCCATCACGAATGTATGGTGTAGCAACACCATTTGCTATACTAACTCTACAAATACCAAAAAAACTCTTGCCAATGTTTGTTAAATAGAACTATTTATTGTTTTTTTATTTCTTTTCGTAAAAAATTAAAAAATTTGGTGCCTAAAATTTCTTTTAATCTTTCCTCTCCCTTTTTCCTTATATAAGTTAAACTCTGATATTTTATAGAGCAAACGGCGTTATCGCATTGGGGAGCAATATTATCTATGTTGGTTCCTTTTTGACAGCATTCCATTGCTTCATCTATCACTTCATATAATCTGCTATTTGCTCTCCGCGGATTCATTTTATGTAACATAGCGCCCAGATTTCTTGCGTTTATAACATTTACCCTCCTTTTTGTAAAGAACTTCTTTACTATTTTTAAGTATATCTTATTGCTTTTATCCAACCCTACTAAAATGCAAGAGAACAAATCTTTTTTGTTCAACAGGCAATTAGAAAAATCGCTTATTTTACTATCGCTAAATTTTTCTACCAATGCAAACTTGTTTAAAAAGAATAAGTAATAATCAAAAAAGGTTAATAATCCTGCATAATAGTCAAATAAAGAAGAGGTTCTGACGCCATATAGGTACTCTGATAGTGTATTTAAAGAATTACTCATACTGCTGAAATTGTTAGAAAAATCGAATGAGAAATTGAAGAACCTTACTTCTTTATCACTATACTTTATTGTGTTGGCTAAAGTTATAGTTTTGTATATAACTAATCCTGTAAATTGCCTTTTTTCTTCTTCGTCATTTATGTGTCTAATTAGGTCATAATAACTAATGTTTATTACATTATCATATCCAATCCTAGAAAAGATTTCTGTAAATACGACAAATTTGCATATTGCATCTTTATCATGCTCGAAGATTTGAATAAATTTACTTTTTAATGTTAATTTGTCAAATTCCAATTTTAATTTGTCTATACTGTTTGCTATATCAAGCAATTTGTTGATTATATTGTTATGTTCTTTTACATCATTCTTCTTGCTGTTAATCCATTTGTCATATACTTTTTTATAGTTGGATATGAAAATATTATTGGAATTTATTTCTTTTACAATTTGTTTAACATTTTTTATAGAATTACATTTGTTTTCTACTTTCTTGCCGTAGGTTAAAGTATTTATACCTTCTATAAAATTATTTAGTTTCATCATAAACATTTCGTTTTCATTTTTAAATAGTTTCATTAATAAATCCAATATATAACCCTCGTTTATGTTGCTTATTTTATCTGAACTATAACAATTTACATTATACTTACCACAGGCACACTTATTATAACACATATCAAAAATTTCTGGCAATATCTTTTTCTTTAAGATTCTATTTTGATAGTAAAAGTATATCTTAGAATTCTCATACAATTTTATTAGAGAAGTTGGGAGGGTTGAGCACAATTTTTTATAGGTATTTTCACCACCAAAATACGCTTCCATACACTTATAAATATCGAACGCATAATCAGGTATTTTTAAGTTCATCTCACTATACAATTGCAAAATGCTTAGGTTATAGCATATAGAGTTTTTCCTGATTTCTGCAAAGTTTTTCTCAAAAAAATCGTCTTCATACTTTTTTAATGCCAATTTTTTTGACAAGTAAAAAAATCTATTCTTATCAGAATAAGAATAAGAATTTAAGACATATAAATTTGGAATTTCTAAATTAAGGTCCATGGCTTTATGTATGTTATACTCATCAATCCATATAGGAAATATCTCAACTTTCTCATTACTACCTGGTTTTGTATGAATCTCGTTCGGACATAGGTCGTTGTATAAGTGCTTGTATATTTCTTCATTCTCTACAAAAAACTTTTTAAAAAATAACCAGAAATTTAAATATCTATGCAATAGCATGCCGGTTATACTCTTTATAAATTCCATATAATATCTTAATAATTCTTCGTTATTCTTCAAGTCGCTGTTTATGATATTTTCTTCTATGCTTTTTAACTGTCTTTTGAGGTCAGGGAACGTGAATGGTAGAAGATTAGAGTATTTATATATGATGTTATTTAAATAACTCTGTAAGATGATGTTGTTCTGATATGCTTTTTGTAATTCTTGCTTTTTACTTTTTATTAAGTAATATTTTTGTTCAAATTCATCTTCTATAAGTATCATTTTTTGTTTTAGGAATTCAGGATATTGGAGTTTTTTTATTAAACCACTTTTTATTTTTTCCTTTTGACCTGGTAATACTTTTTTTCTGAGCGTAGTCGATAACCGTGATATGTCTTGTAATGATTTTTTAATATTTATAATAAGGGAAGCATCTTCCTCATCCTGAGAGTAGATATTAATGCTAAAGAAAAGAAGTATTCCAATAAAAGCAATGGTTTTTAGTTGAATTGCCATCTTTTTGGAGTATTATAACAAATACTATTATTAATTTTTAAATGCAGTGGGTTTGCCAGAAATTACCACAAAGAGGGAATACCTTCAAAAGT
>CAZWFP010000031.1:16628-19041 GCA_964633175.1 uncultured Planctomycetaceae bacterium
TCAAAAGTTAAAAGTACAGGGCAAAGTTCAAAAGTTCAAGGTTTAATGAAAAATCTAACTCGCTAAACTCATAATCAAATAATAAAGAGAAATTTGGAATTGTAGTAGTTTCTGGTGAGTTTGAACTAAACAGTTATATCGCTTTCTAAGGTATCTTTTAAAATATGTATGTTTTCTAAGACCACCCCTGTTCCTTTTACAGCAGCATATAGTGGTTCTGGTGAAATTTTAACGGGTATTTGTATTTCCTTTTCTATGGCAACATCTAATTTTCTTAATAATGATGCGCCACCACACAACACTAGTCCTGTTTCTACCAAATCAGCGGCTAATTCTGGTGGTGTATGAGCGAGAACGTCTTTTATAACTTTTATAATGTCCTGAACCGGACCGGTTAGTGCCTCTCTTATCTCTTCTGATTTTACTACTATTTTTTTAGGTATATTGTTTTGTGTATCTAATCCTTTTACAGGGATTTCTATTTCTTGTTCTAAAGGTGCTGCTGAGCCGGCATTAATTTTTACATATTCAGCCGTTTGAGGACCTATCTGTAACTGGTATCTATCTTTCATAAATTTTATAATGGCTTCATCCATTTCATCACCTGCAATTCTTATGGTTTTCCATGTAACTATTTCTCCCATTGACAGAACTGCTACCTGGGTTGTTCCACCACCTATGTCACATATAAGATGTCCTTTGGGCTCATTAATGGGGAGATTTAACCCTAAACCACAGGCGCGTGGCTGAGGAATTAAATACACGTGTCTTGCCCCTGCTTTTAGCCCTGAACTTACTACCGCCTGTTTTTCAACGTTTGTTAATCCCGTAGGTATTGATATCACTACCAGTGGTTTAGCAAAAATGTTTTTGCTACTTTGTACCTTTTCTATAAAATATTTTATCAGTGCCTGAGTAATGTCAAAATCTGATATCACGCCATTTCTCAATGGCCTTATTGCTACAAGTTCATCCGGTGTTTTTCCTATCATTGACTTTGCTAAATTACCAACTGCATATTGGCCACCTATGGTAACAACTTCTTTAGATTGCTTATTAATGGCAACAACAGAAGGTTCATTTATTATTATTCCCTGACCTCTAACGCAAACCAGGGTATTGCAGGTGCCTAAATCTATTCCGCAATCTATTGAAAAGAACTCGTATATATTGTCGAAAAAAGACATAATTATTTAGTTGGGGGTGTATGAACACTCGTAGGGGCTTGTGCTTCATGGCTACTGAAAAACTGATAATGTTCCTGCAATTCTATAACTATTAAAATTATTGATAAAATTATAAAGACCATAGCCAAAAAAATATATGTATTTGGACTTTCTTTTATTGTGTTTTGGGGCATATTTTAGAATATACGCGTTGTTACCCTGTCGCCTGGTTGTATTTTTTCTTTCTCAACTTCCTTTATTGAACGTCCCGCCGCCCCATCCCTCCATACCTTTTCTATAACAATCTTACCAATATATTTATCCTTACGGTATACAGTAAACTGATCCCCAACCTCAACATCCTGCTCCTGCCCAACACTGATTAAAATTAGATTAACTATATTACTGACGAGAGTTACAAATCCATCTATCGATTTTTTCTTTATTGTTATATCAGGTATAGGAATTTCCAATTCTTTTACTTTTTGTAATTTCTCCTTTAAATCTTCGCTTTCCTTGGTTTTCTCTACCAACATCTTACTTAACTCGGCATTCTCCTGCTCTATCTGTCCCTGCCTTTCAGAAAGGGCTAAATTTTTTTCTAACTCCTGAGTATATAACCCTTCAAATTTTATCCTTTGACTTTGTTCTGCTTGAAACTTATTCTCTAATGCTGTTTTTTCCATTATTAAGGTTTCTAATTTGTTTGTTAAGGTTAAGTAGCTTTTATTAAGAGACGAATAATCCTTGCTCAATGTCGTAAATGCCTCTTCATTTTTTTTAAGTAGACCGTTAAGCATTTGAACCTTGTCTTTTAATACCTGTCTTTCAGTGTCTGCTTGTATAAACTGTGTTTGCCAGCTTTCACTCTCCTTTTTTAATTTATCTATTTCTTCTTGCAATTCTTGCTTAGTTGCCTTATGTAACTGTTGCTCCTTTTCAAGTAACGATTTATAGTTTACCCTGTATGAGAACAGGGTAGCAGTAACCCCAAAATATATTATACTAAGCACCAATGTTCCTATTGCTAATATTTTAGTAAGCATTCACTCCATCCTTATTATAATAACTTCTTTCCTTATCCAATGATTCACAAAAACGAATTATAAAACGGTAAATTTAGAATTTCTATATTTTTAATTTTGTTCAGAAATTACCACACTTTCAAATTCCCCTTTTGTAGTTTACCTTCCCTCCTTCATTCTTCATTTATTCCGAATTAGCGCGTTTAGAGCCCAACGCATTAA
>CAZWFP010000032.1:0-18898 GCA_964633175.1 uncultured Planctomycetaceae bacterium
GAAGGATGGAAGGTAAACTACAAAAGGGGAATTTGAAAGTGTGGTAATTTCTGTAAGAAAAGTCAAAGTTCAAGGATTAAGTTATGTTAAAAAACTTTAATTAAACGATAATATAAATATAAGATTACATGAATACCGTAGACATAATAGCAGGGGTGATGATATTATTATCAGCAACGAGTGGCTTTTTTTTAGGTGGTATAACAATACTTATAGAAACGTTGCAGTTTATTACAACTTTATTGCTGGTTTTATCTTTTAAGTCGCAAGTTGCCCCTTTTTTTGGGTATTTTATGAGCTCCCAACTACTGATGAATAGTGTGTGTGTATTAACTTTGTTTTCGGTTATATATCTGCTTTTTAGTATAGCATTGTCATTCCTATATAAATTTTTAGAGCCGTTCAAAGGATTGTTTTTGAACAAAATTTTCGGACTTATCTGCGGGGTAATAATAGGATTTCTGTTGTTTTATACGATAACTAACTTTTTAAGCACGCGTGATTATTTTAAAACGGTTATACAAAACTCGTATATTTACAGGATTACTCAATAAGATTCGTATCCTTTATACTTTTAGGGTATTTGTAGCCAATCTTTAGAAAATGGGGGGATTTGGGAGTGTGGTAATTTTTGGGAAACTTATGCAGTTGCGAACTTTTTTGAAATTATTTGTTATAATAAATTCATTTCTTGATGGCTAAAAAGACGGTTTTGGGTATTGACTGGGGAACGTCGTATATCAAGTGTGTAATATCAAGACATATAGGTAATACTGTAGAGATAGTGGATTTTTTCAGTTTTAAGGGAGGTAATCCGCAACAGGTTATGAAGCAACTGGAAGAAAAAGTTAGGGTTAGATTTAACTATTGTGTGACAAATATTGCTGGTAAGAATGTGTTAGTAAGGTATATTCAGTTTCCGAGTATGACGGAGGAGGAGATAAGGACTGCCTTAGCTGTTGAGTATACCAAGCATTTGCCTTTTGAAGAGAATGAGGAGGTAAATCTTGATTTTCAGCGTCTTTCTTATCCTAAATCGCTTGTGAACAGCAAGATGCGGGAGTTACCTAATCTTATATTGATAGGGGTGAAGAAGTCATATATAGAGGATTTTTTGGGTAGATTTACAAATCAGAGGTTTTTTCCTGACGTGATTGACTGTGATGTGTTTGCATGTGGGAACGTTTATACTTACTTTAATGTATTTGAGCATGAGAAGGCTGTTGCGGTAGTAAACATTGGATACAGTAAAACAACGGTTAATATTATTATAGGTTCATATTCTGTTTTTAGCAGGGAGTTTTATACTGGTGGGGAGCAGATGATAGAAGGGGTATCTAAGAGGTTAGTATGTGATATGCAGGCGGCGCAAGAAGCCAAGGAAGCGTTTAAAGAGGAAGATAAAAAAGCGATTTTAGATGGAATGAGCAAGATTGTTGCTGATATAGTAACTGAAATAGAACTTTCGTTTGATTATTTTGAAACGAGGTTTGAGAAGTCCATAGAAGAGGTAGTTCTATCAGGTGGTGAGGTAATGCATAGAGAAATAAGAGAATTGATTGCGGGGAAACTAGGGAAGAAATTAAATGAGGGTAGCATAGTTGAAAAGGTTATAATATCAAATGAACAAAAAGAAAAGTTCAAGAGAGATTTTCCGCTGTATTTAGTTGCGTTAGGATTGTCATTAAGAGTGGACTAAAGGATGTTTAAATTTAACCTTCTTCCTCCTGAGCGAAGACGTTTAAGACACACGCCTTTACCATATTTTATTGCAATAGTGTTATTAGTAGCGGTTACAAGTTTAGGGGTATTTGATTTATTGTTGACAGTTCAGAAGTTGTGGGTTTTGCAGAAAAAGGAGAATGAATTGAATACTCATAAAACCAAATTACAAGAGCGAATGTTGATATATGACGATTTGATGAACAAGAAAGGTAAATTGGAGAATCGTTTAAAATATATATCTGAGGTTGAAGCAAAGAAATTCATAATATGGACGCAGAAGATTGACCAGTTTTTAGACATATTGCAAAGATTTCCGAATGCATGGATAGAAGATATTTCAATAAATACTGGTGGGGGTGAGGAGGTTCCTGAGCACAAAGGTAGGAAAATTTTGGCTGTGATGGAGATAAAGATGGTTATGAATACCAACAATCCGGCGGATATAGTAAGTTTTAGAGAGGCAATTAAAAACCCTGAAAATGGGCTAATGAATAAGGAGGGCGAGGCGGTATCTGATAGGTTTGATTACTTTGACCCCGCACCACAATGGAACAAGGAATTATTTCAGGTTGAGCAGATGCAACCATTGATGGTTTATAAATTTATAATTAAACTGATAAAATTTCAGTTAGAAAAAAAGTAGGTGTGTTTTTATGCATAAAAAATTAGTTGTTGTATTAGTAATACTGGTAGTCGCTGTTGTGGGTGCAGATATAGGTTTTTTTAGATTGTACAAAATAAAGAAACTAAACGAAAAAGTTAATAAAGTTCAGAAAGAAGTGGACGAGTTAAGTAAGAAAGTTGTTCAGATTCCGCAATTACAGGCAGAGGTGAAAAAATTAGAGGATGCGGAATTCGTTTTTAGAAGTAAATTACCAACGGAGCAGGAAGCAAGCGTTGATAGTTTTATAAAAATATTAACTTCGTATGCGAAAGTTACAAAATGTGAGACGACACGACTTGTAAAAAGAACGCCTACTATAACGCCTGAAAGCGAGAGTATGCCTTTCTCAACTGTAACTTTTGAAATTAATATCCAGGGCAACTTTTATGATGCAGTGAAATTTGTCAGTATGCTGGAAAATCAGGAGCGTCTGGTTAATATAGAATCTCTTGCTATTCGAAAAAATCCTTCCGACGTAGGAAATCCTGAAGCCACCACAATACCACTTGTCTTCTCCACGTATATATGGAAGAATAAATAATGAAGAATAAATAATGAAAAGTCAGAACTTGGAACTGAGAATTCAAAAGTTAGAGGTTAAAAAACTTACGGGCTGTATTCTGTATTTCGTGTTTTGTATTTTATTATTAAATACGGGTTGTTTTAAAAAGAAATTTGCTGGCAACGTTCAGAAAGAAAATGAAACTACGCAGGTAGAAAAGCAGAAGTTTGCGTATGTTTTTGAAAGAAGGAACAGACGGAATCCATATATAGGTGTTGGTATATTACCGGAAAATATAAAAACTCCGCAAAAGACATATGATAAAAAAGAAGTAGTAAAAACACCGCAGGAGGATAAGAAAGCTGGGGGTATTTCTGGTTCAACAATTCAAAAAACCATCAACAGGTGGCCCGCTGATGAAGAGACAATAAAAATTTTGAGAGAAACCTATGGTAAACTTGATGAAGTTTGCGGTAGGGTGTATGAGGATATTATGGATTCGCTTGAGCGTTTTGATGAAATAAGTGATGAGGATTTCGTTAAGACATTCGCCGACATTTATATTCTATACAAATTTTATTATCAATCAAAAAGAGGTAATAACTTAAAGAAATACACCAATACGCTAAAGTTACTTATAGATTCAATTGAAAAAACGTTTAATCCGGTAAGATTTATTTATGAATATCTGGAAGAAACATTTAGCACTTTTAGGAGTGATTTTGTAAAGGCGCAAAGTAAGCCGTCTCTTTTTGAAGAATTAAAAGATGACCTTGAATATGTTAATCAATTACTGCGCTCACCATTGCTTACCATAAGGAAAAAGAAGTTTATTCCATATATAGAAAAAATAAATGGGGAAATGGCTAAGAATTATAGGGAACTGAATAAAAAACTGAATTTATATTTGTCTTTGTATGAAGATTTCAAGAAGTCAAACGTTCATATAAGCGGTTATATATATAGCAAGGGGGAGGGACGGGGAAACGTCCTGTTTGTTGGAGACGAGGTAAAAAGAGTTGGAGATGTTTTATGGGGTGATGTTGAAATATTGGGGATAGGGAAAGGTGAGATGGATGTGTTGTATAAAGGTGAAAAATTGATTTTACATTTTTGGGAGGAATAAAATATGAGATGTCAAAAGTTATATAAGTTTTCACTATTTATTATTTATTATTTATTATTTATTGTATTTTTGTATGGAGGGGCGCTTGATAAAAAAATTAGTATTTCTTTCTCCAATGCTACAATAGAGGAGGTATGTAGTGAATTATCAAAGGTCAGTGGCATCAATATTGTTTGTGATGTTGATTATACGGGTACCTTTACTCAGCAATTCAATGATTTGGGGTTAGGTGATATTCTGGATTACGTTTGCGATAAAGCGAATTGCCTTGTGAAGGAAGAGAAGGCAAATCTTATTAAGGTTTATAAAGTGCCAGACGTAAAAATGGAATTTAAGGAAACTCCTTTTATAAATGCTATTACGGCGATTGCAAAACAGGCGGGTATAAATATTGTTTTAGATGAAGAAGTAGTGAAATCACAAAAGACAATCACCGCTACGGGTGAGTCCGTCCCGTTTGAAGAGGCATTAAAAATTCTCAGTAATAGCGCAGGATTTTATATCATTGAGGAAAAGTTTAAAATTTTCAGAATAACCACTCTTGCACGACTGGCGGAACAGTTAGAAACAAGAAGTTTTAAATTGAAATATATAAGACCACAAACTTATGTAAGGGCTACTATAAAAACAGATTATGCCCAAACATCACCCCCATCATCTGAACAGAGTAAGGATTTTTTTACGTTTATGGAGTTAGTCCAAAGCGTTATGACAAAAGGGACTGATGGCAAAACATTGATAGGCACTATAAATTATGATGATAAGACAAATACTTTAATAGTCAAAGATACTAAAATTGCATTGAAAAAGATAGAGGAGTTAATAGCAGAAACGGATGTTGAACCAGGAGAGATATTGATAGACGTTTATTTTATTACTACCACAAACGAAGATTTATTTAGAGTAGGGGTAAATTATAGCACATCTGCACCTATAGGTGATAATGAAGGGTGGACGTTTACTGCTACTATTCCGAGTATAGATGAGTCGACTGAAACGGGGCAGCAGCCGAGACGTTCTGTTATACCTTTTGGTTTTGGACATACAAGTATTAGATTCGACAATATCATTGGTAGACCATCAGATTTTTTGAATGCCACCTTGAGATTATTTAGAAAAGATGAGCAATCTAAAGTTATTCAACAGCCAACTATTTTGGCTTTAAATCATCACGAGGCGACTATTTTTGTTGGGGATACTATAAGATGGGCAGAGGCAACAACATCCGTTTCAGGAACATCAGGAACACCTGTAACTACGTTGGCAGAGTCATCAAAATCACCTGTGCAGGTCGGTTTCCAACTACTTGTAATTCCTCATATTATACCAATGACTAACAAAATACAAATGACGGTTATTCCTCAAAATTCATCTCTGATAGGCACTAGTACCGAGTTGCCGGGCTTTGATAAATTTACAAGTGGCTCACAAACTATATTTTTGCCTAGAACCCGTTCATCTACATTAGTTACTAACCTGATTGTTGAATCCGGTCAGACGGCTGTTTTGGGAGGTCTTGTAAGTCAAAATTCTACAAAAGGTATAACAAAAGTTCCTTTCTTTGGTGATATTCCTCTTATAGGAGAATTATTCAAATTCAGGGATAGAAGCAATACAAGAGTTCATCTTTTAATATATATCACACCCACAATATTGAAATCTACCGATATGATGTCTGGAGAACTAAAAAGAAGGATAGAAAAACATAAAGAGGAATTAAACAAAGAATACGAGAGGCTTAAAAATAAAGATAACTTCTATAAAAAAGAGAAGGAAGATTTTGAAGAACGACATAAGAAAGAATTGGAAAAAGAGTATGAGAAACTTCGTCATAGATAATTCTGACATTATCACAACGCTATTTTAGCAGTATCAGAAATAAAAGGTGTAGGAGGTTTTATTTTTCTTCTTTAACGTGAGGGAAAATACCTGAATAGATGCATATCTTTTTATCGAATATAACTATGACGGGGGACCAGTATTTTGATTGGACAAGTTTTAGTCCACAATAGGGGCAGTTTCCTCCTGTGAAATTCCTTGGCCAGAATGAGCATCGGGGACATCCATAAGCAACTTTGTAGCACATAAGTTTTTTACTTATTGAATGCTTTTGGTGCTTATTTTTTTCTACAGTCAAATTTATATTTTCCTTACTTCCATTTACAACATTGAGAATTTCTAATACTTCTTTATCATCTTCGCAATATGATACTAGAAATACTCTTCGTAAATCACATTCGCTGCCTGTTAAGATAGGTTCTTCTTCTTCCTCTTCCTCCTCTGCTATCAGTAAAGTTACAACTGTTGCAAGTATGATAAGATGTATATATTTTTTCAATAGAGTGAGAATAGAGATTAGGAAATTATTACTCTTTATGAGCATAGTTTAGTTATTGTTGGGGAATGATGATGGGATTGGAGGGATTGTTTAGTTAGGATAATTTTATATGATTGAGGTAGAAAAACCACTTTTCTTTTTAATCTGCGATTTCTGCCATTAAAAGGAGTTGTGGTTTATCGCGCATAAGAATAATTGAAACTGAATCTAAGATAGGGGTTTCTATTAGTGGAGGAGAGGATAATTTTGGAAATTTTATTTTATAGCGAATCTTTTGAAACTCATCGGGTATATCAGGTATACAGGAAAAAATTAATCCTGTGTTAGAATTTCCGAATGCCAATGGTGCATATTTTTCTGTCATAATTTCAAACTCAAATTTTTTTTCTGACGTATCAAATGCTGAAAATGGCGTTTTTGTTTTTGGGACGTAACCGTCGATTAATATGGACAAAAACTTATATCCTTGGGGTTTAGCGATTAAGGGCGATATATATTCAGCATCTAAGGGAAAATATCTTCCTTTTTTATATTCTTTTTCAATCATTGCATTGGCGATAGTTGCTCTGATTGATGGAGCATCAGTAGGTTTACCAGTCCCCTGCTGTGTGGGGGTGATTTTACCTAAATATTTTGCGCTTATACTTTCATCAATAGTAAAAATAGAAACCTCGTCAATAGTGACATCAGAAGGGATACTGATATATTTATCAGTGATAGGGGGAGTGCCGATAAAAAGAAGAGCATCTTTTAACGCTTCGCTGGTTTTTCTTGATATGACTGGCACACCTGCTACGTCATAGGTTTGAATTCCTGGTTGTCCGCTAAGGAGTAACTGGATACCGGCGGTTGTGGCAGTAAAAAGGGGTGTTTTAGCAAAACGCTCCAAAAACCTTTGGATAGTAGGGTTTAAAATTAATAAACTCAGGAGGGTGGTATCTTTGCTGTTACAGTATTTGCGGCCACCCTGGCCACCACCTTTTATACCCCCTCAAGGTGATATGGTAATCTTCGCACCCTTTTCATCTAAGAATATACCAATGTGTGTCCATCCCCTCGAGTGCAGCTTATACCTATCCTGGATGTTTCTATCCTCCAGCATAAGATAGGGGTCCGTGAAAAGAGCTGTCTTATCTTGATATTTCAAAAATATAAAAGGAGTTGTAAAGTCCGTCAATACTAAAGGCGATCCTAACTCTTTTCCTTTATACCTTCCTTGTATTTCGGCTTGAAATATTGTATGCAACACTCTATCTATGCCTTTTTTGTCCGGCAATAGTGAATAAGCGCTAAATATACTTCTCGTTTTGCTCCTCTCTTGTGTATCAAAATTCGGTTTTACCCAAAAAGAAATAACACCTAATAAGGTTTTTAACTGTTGATGGCTAAATTGCTCGTTTATTGGATTAAAGGCAAAATTGGTAGAATATAAGAATGGTAAATTATCACCGCCTTTAAATGGATAGCCAACTTGTAGGTCAGAATAAACTCCATCTGGATATAAAGTTCCTTTGGTAAAAATAGAAGTTAAAACTGGTTTTGTATCATTTTCTTGAAAATAATCACTGACAAGATTTTTGTCTTCTCTTGCGAATGTTGCATTATAACCATTCTCAAAACTTGCTACAAAAGTGTGATTCTTTTCTATTTTTGTTTTTATTGTAGCAAGCATTAACTGGCCATCTATGTCGTTTTTTATAGCATATTCTTCTAAACCTTCTGGATATGTTTGCAGTGTTTTATCCCTCTCGGTAGGAAAATCATAAGATGTGTTTGGTTTTATAAAGCCTTCTGCGAAATCCTTTTGTGTGGTATGTTGTATAATATTTAAGATATCATAGACGCTTATAATAACTTTTTGGGCAGTTATCTGATGTTGTTTTTCTACAATCCCCGTTGATTCAACTTCGAATGTTCCAATGGGTCCAAATACGAATTCTGTAGTGTATTCTAACAGGTCGCTTTTATCTATTTTTTTGTAGAAAATGGCATTTGGATTAAATTTATTGAAATCGGTATTTGGGTTACAATTTGCCAGTATGATATCTCTATCAAGTTTATTTATTACTTTTTCTTTTATAAGTTCATCGAGGAATTCTCTAAACTCGGCAAAATTATGAAAGGCGCTTTTGTAGGGGTCTTTGTATCTTCTTTTATAAATGTGTCTTGCCACAATCTTGCTTGTTCCTTCAGAAAGTTTATATGTTTTTACTGTTCCATAAAAATCATTATCAGATTTTAATGTTTTTAACTGTTTAAAGATTTGTAGTCGGGGTAATATTCCAATTTTTGTTATATTCTTCATAAACTTGTCTATGTCGTCTGTATTTAAAATATCTGGCACCTGAAGATTTTTTAATTGATTGTCAACTAAATCGAGGATATTGAGATCGGGCAATATAGATGGTTGATTTTTATTTTCTTCTACATATATACTTTCAAGGTTTTTAAGAACTGCTTCTATGATTTCAGGTGGCGCAATATTTATATTGATGGGGGAGCGTTTGGTTGTTTGTAAGTTACTATATAATAATTCTCTGATGGATAAAATTTTTTTGCCGATGAGTTCTTTTTTAGGATTGGGTAATAGGAGTTTATCTATAGTGTTTCCATATAAACTTATAAAATCTCTTAATTTGTGAGTGGCAAAGTTTGGGGGTAGTTTAATTGTTCCTTTTAAATGTGTGAGTTCTTCTAATGTTGTAAATTTTCCTGTTAGTTCGACAAATTCTTTTGCATCATCTAAACTTATAGGCATTCCCATCACGTCGGATAAATTTTTAAGCATTTTAAATAACTTAGGATTGGGGTCATTTAAGTTTAATGTTTGGGTAGTATCTTTAACTTTCAAGATGAAGTAAACGGTGTTTTCGGGTGCTTTGTTTAAGTAGTGACTTTTGTTGCGTGGAGGTGTTATTTTGGAAATTTTAGAATATTCATTTTGTAAAGAGGCATAATCTTTGTAAAGGCTAAAGGAAGGTCTTAAAGCGTCCTTGAGTGGGACAGAAAATATATCCAGTTTATTGTTTTGATTTATATCTTCGAAGTTATCCAGTTCTCCGTTTATATTTATATCTTCTCCGTTAAAGACCCATTCCTCAGCTACAAAACTTGTATAATTCTGTGTGAGTGAGTGAGGTAATTTTTCTAAGGCGAAATTGATGCCACTTAATGCGGCAAAGCGCGCCTTTACATTATCAGTAAATGCTGTTGCCTCCTCAACCGAACGTTTGGCAATAAAAGTGAAAATAAGAGCAAAAAATGATATAACTATAAGAACCATTATAACGAAAATTATGATTATACCCTTTTTTCCTTTTTTCATACGTGGCAGAGCAAATCGTATTCCATACTTTTAATAGAAATGGTGTTTCGGATGTGTAATTATGCTACTTTTAAGTAACATTATTATATTAGTCGCTTGTATTCTTCGAGTGTATACTTCCATATTGGGATACCACAATATCTTTCACCTTCTGGGCAAAACGGAGTTGTTTTTGCTTTCATTCTATAAAAACATGGCGCTAATAAATATTTACCGAGATGAGGATGGACTTTTTGTATCTGTAGTGCTTCTTCTAAAGAGGTATGCCATATTTCCTCCTGGGCATTATAGCATAATCGTGATTTGAGTTTATGTAAAAGATTTAGAAAATCAGCCGACTCCGTATATCTTATAGTGAGTGCATTCGGTAATAAATACAAGGCAAATTCTTTACTTCCCCCTTCGCGCAAAAAACTATTATAATAATCCCATATTTTATGTATCACATCTGTATAAAATTTTAATACTTTTGCGTCTGCCTTCACTAAGGAAGGTATTATGTAGTCAGGTTTGCTGTGGTCAAGTAATACAAGTGAAGGTCTTGAAGCAGGTGTTGTTCTATGTCTTTGTTCTTGAGAGTCCGCGCAATGGCTTAATCTCTTCTTGAAAATATAATGAGTATTATAAAGAACTCTCATCAGTTTTGACATAGTTAAAAGTTCAACTGTTGATGCTAAATACTTATTTTTTGTAGGGTCGATTACTAAATTGATTGCTTCCTCAAAAGATATCCCTTCTTTAGATATTCCTAATACTTCTCTTATAGCGTCATAAATTATTTCTTCTGCCTTCGGGTCATACGAAACTAATTTCGAATATACCATGCCATCTAATTCCCTATCAAATTCCTCTTTAAGTCTTGAATCTGTATTATTATTCACATATTTATATTCCAACGTTTCCGCTAAGTCATAGTTTTCTCTGAAGAACATTTCTATGTTTTTATCTAAATTTATTACCTGCTTTATCATTTCTTCAACCACTAACTTTTGCTCATAACTTGTATCAAGTTGATTCATTAACTTATAGTATCTTATTAAAGTTATTGCGTTTATAGTGTGGTAAAGATGAGTTAGAGTGCCAAGTGGCAGAACATATCGTGCTATCTCTTGGGCTTTTTTCCTGATGTCTTTTTTATATTTCTCGATGTTTGCTCTTCTTGGAAATCTGCTGTAATATTCTTTACTTACAATATTTTCCAGTATTTCTATCAATTTGTAATATGCATCCATCTGGAAATTGACGCATTCATTATAAATTGTCAGTAATTTGCCTTTTATGGGGGGTATAAAAACATTATCCCTTTTTACCTCAACATATCTTTGGCTGACCTGTTCACTATTGTAGAAAGGATGGGAATGGAGAAAACTCCACACAAATTGTCTTGAAACACCTGTTATGGAGAATTGAAAATGTATGTGTTGTATAACTGTATGATGTCCTGCTTGAAATATGCTCTGTAGAATTTTCAATGCGCTTAAATAATTTTTTTCGGATGATTTTATCTGTTCGACTTCTATTAATCCACGAGATGAATAACAGGTTCTGGCTGCCGCTGCCATAGTTTCAAGAGGATTGGAAAAATAATTGACTAATTGAACTTGAGGTTTGGTTGTCATTTTTTAACTAAAATTCTTATTATACTCATATTATGGTATGGTATCATATCTTAAATTTTGGTAATGTAAAAACCAAAATTCATCCAACGGTTTTTATTGCTGATGGTGTTTCTATAATTGGTGATGTGGAAATCCAAGAGGAGTCGAGTATATGGTTTAATACCGTTATAAGAGGTGATGTTTATTACATAAGGATTGGTAAATTTACGAATGTTCAAGATAATTGTGTTGTTCATGTGACTACAAATAAATATCCCACTATAATAGGGGATGATGTAACCATAGGGCATAATGCCATAATACATGGCGCAAGGATTTCTAATAGGGTATTGATTGGTATGGGCTCAACCGTTATGGATGATGTTGAAATCGGAGAATACAGTATTATAGGTGCTGGAGCAGTTGTCTTGCCTGGCACAAAGATAAAACCCTATTCCCTATATGTAGGCGTTCCCGCTAAGTTTAAAAGAGAAGTTACCAAAGAGGAGGTAGAACAAATAAAAGCGAGTGCCGATGAATATAATAAATTAGCAAAAAAATATGAGAAGAAGTAGATAATAGAAATAATAAATATTGAATACTGAATGATGAATATTGAGCGTAAAAGCAATATTAAATTTTCAATAAATTTTGTTGGAAATTACCATTGCTTACTTATCACCAAACGCTTTCTGCTTTTTGCTAATGGCCAATAGTAATCTAAAAGCCCAAAGGGGGATAGTACTTGTTTTTATAATATTATCTCTTATTTTATTGGTGTTTACAGCAATAATATTTGTTTCTCTTACTAAAGTTGAAACTACGAGCGTAGTGAACTTTATTAATAAGAGGAAATCACTTTTTCTTAGTGAAAGTGGTTTTTATTATGCCGTAACAAAATTGCTCTATGATATGAAAAGTTCTAATATATTAAGCAATGATTGGCAGTTTATGGGTGAGGATATAAATAAAAATGGGCAGCTGGATGCGAATGAAGACGCAAATAAAAATGGAATATTAGATTTCAGCAACGTCCCATTGGATAAGGATGCAAGTGTTTCTTATCAGTTAAGGGAAGGTGGTAAGGGGAAAGTGATAAATCCATATTTTTCCTACGCCTTGATAGGTGGGGAAGATTATGGTATATTTAAATTGAAGATAATGGATGAGTCATCTAAAATAAATATAAATTATGGCAATTTAGTAAATCAAAATGATAGCGCTACTAATAACTTAAAAAGAATTTTGAACATTTTGGGTTCGGAGGTTGGAGTTCAATCCCTGGGAGAAAAGATTGTTTCAAAAAGACCAGATAAGGGTTATACTCAATTAGAAGAACTAATAAATAACGTGCTAACGTATGATGAATTTAATTTGATAAAAGAGTATATAACAACATTTTCTTACGGCACTTTTCTTGTAAAGTCAGGGCAGTTTAGTAGGGGTAGCGAAGCGTTAAAAGAAGGGATACCTATATATGCTATAAGCGAATTATTTCCGAAAAAAGTGGAGAAGGAAATGAGATATTTTATTAACATCAATACAGCCCCGTATCCGGTGTTGGTAGCAGTTCTTTCCGATTTGGCTGGCTATTATCTTGATGGAACGAATTTGGATGGTTTTAGCGTCCTGGCGCTCGCATCTAACAGAGAAGGTGTAAAAAACGATACATATACAAGCGTTCCAATAGGAATTGTAAGAAACTCCAAACCTATAACTGTGGAACAGGCAAGAAGTATTGCAGGAGAGATAATTCAAAGAAGGATAAAACAGCCATTTACTAATTTTTATGGTGAAGATGGATGGGACGGTTTTTTAGAGGAGTTATTCAAGAAGAAAATTATAGATTTTTACCAAAAGGAAGTATTGAGGGCTAATTTCAATCCTAATGTAAATTCATTTTTATGGAATCCTGATCTGCCATTCAGATTCCTTATTGATAAATTCTTACTTACAACAACGAGTTTTGAATGGACATTTTTACCTATGGGAACATTTACAATTGAAAGTATAGGAGAGATATTTACTAAAGATAAGGTGCTGAGTAAAACAAATACTCAGAAATTTGTGAAACTTTGGGATGTTTCGTTTTTATCTACCCAGGAGGATTTTGTAGGTTCAAATTTTGAGTATATTAATAAATCTTTTAATAAGGCGAATGATAAATATCCAACGCGTTTAGGTTATGAACTGGATATCTATCCTTTTATGTATCCGCTTGAGAAAAAAGCGAATAATTGGACGGGTTATATAGGTTTATCAACAATATCTTTACCGCGGGCTTCGTTAAATCTCACATATAAAAAAGATAGTGCAAATGTTGAATTGAAACCGCTTGATATTCTTACATTCAATATGGGTTATGAGGTTGACGAACCTAAATCAGAGAAACTATTAAAAAGTTATGAAGAGCTTCCTTTTGTTTTTACGGATGGCGCTTTTTCAGATACAAAAAGAACAATCAGGATAGGAGCTATAAAGCCACCGAAATTTGATACTACAAAATATGACCCTACGAAAGAACCGGATGTGAAACCCGGTGAATCATATCCAGTCAGGGTAGCGGTAGCATTTTTTAATGGCGACCTTACCATTCCTTCGGATAAATTATTAGGATTTCTGGAAGAATTGAAAATAAACAATGAAGATATATTTACAAATATGTCTCGTTCTACAATAGCGGGTGTCAGTATAACGGATCTAAAGAATAAAAAACTGATTCTATTCTTGCCTCATTCCTGCTGTTTCTGGGACGTGTATTGGACTGGAGGAGGTATACATTTTTTTGTCCCCAAACATGCGGAAGAACTTATAGAGAAATATTTTCCACCTGATGTATTAGGAGCAATAAAAGAATTGTGTGCCAATTCAGAAGTGATAAGTGTAGTTGGGGGTATGCTTGGCCGGAGAGGGTTGGAGTGCCCTTTAGGTGGCGGGCCTAACTATTATAGTTTTGGTATATATTTTTGGCATAAAGGAAATTGGATAAATAAAGATGCAATTTATCCTCTCGTCTCCTATGGTAGATTATTTCCGGAAAAATCCTATGGGAAAAATCGAACTGGGGTTGACGCTGAAAAGGGTGCTACTGATGAGGAAAAGTTGGACAAGATAATTAAATTATACAACAAAAAAAATAGGTATCACTCTGCTATGATTCAGGATTTTTATTTTGCTATCTCTTTTATAGATAAAGGGAAACTATTCAAAAAGGACAGGGTAACAATGTATTTGGATTTTGCAACTCCAAACAAAAATATAATAACGGATGACAAAAGACCTGACTACTACAATTATAATTATTTATCATCCTTCACGGTATCAAATAATGATTTTACGCTTCAAGAAGGTATGTGGAATCATTTGGGATTATTTTTTAGCGTGAAGTTTATAAAGGAGCAGGATGCACAGGACGAAAATAAATCTATGACAAAACTTGAGTCATTCGAATCTAATATTTTTAAAAATAATGATAAAACGCCTCTTAAAACCAGCTTTTTCTACGGTGACTTGCAAAACCTGAAAGAAACTGACAATGCCAAAGGTATGAAATTTGTCCCAGAAAATATATCAAGATTCCTTAATCCAGGGATTAGATTTGGAGAATACGTGAAAAGGGGGTATGCGAAAACGGATAGACCTGTTTTCGATCCATATTTATCCGGTTTCGTTACAAGCCAAAGCACTTATGATGAAATATACGTATATAAATTTGACGAAGAAGCAGTGAAAGAAGATAAACATAAGCAAATAAATGATATATTATTTAAAGCAGGCAGGTATTATCCGTTAGGAGGAACATTTACGCTGGGTGATAATTTTTGGAAGAAACTTAATCAGGAAGAGAATTTTATTTTAAGCCAATTATATTATTATATCCCTCAAAATCTTGCAAGAACTTGTTCAATTGATGAGTCACTATCTTTAAAAAATAAGAAATTACCCCTTAATAAAAGAGGCAGTAGTATTTTTGTTCCAACAGAACATGTTATATATATCAGTGATGTAAATGGGCTTAATATACATATTAATTGTAGAACTGCTCCTCCCCTTCTTGAAACTCCTTTTGTGGACTCTATTATGGTGTTTACCTACGCTGGTGTAAAAGAGGTTATTTCAGCTAAAGAGGTCAGAGATGTGTATTATTAGTGCTATTGATATATGAATAAAGTTATCCTAAACGGCACCAATTTAACTTACAAGGATTTAGAGAAATTTCTGGACAGTATTAGAGATTTGGAAATATCGCTTGATGAAAAACAGTTAGGTGAAGTTGAAAGAAGTAATAATTTTCTCAATGAAGAAATAAAGAATAATAAAGTTATATATGGTGTTAATACCGGTGTTGGCTTACTTTCAGATACATTAATTGGTCCTGATGAACAGTTACAACTTCAGAAGAACTTGGTTAGAAGTCACTGTGTAAGTCCAGCTGAATATTTATCTTTTGAAAATTCGAAATTGGTGTTGTTGCTACTTATAAATTCTCTTTTGAAAGGGTATAGTGGGGTATCAGAGGAATTGTTATTATTTTTAACTGACCTTTTCAATAAAAATATGATTCCGGCTGTTCCGAAAGTTGGGTCGGTTGGAGCATCGGGTGATTTGGCACCACTGGCAAGTTTAGCATTAGCTGTTATTGGAGAGGGATATATCTATACCCCTTCTTTATCTAAAACGCAGGATATCCCTGATTTTAAACCATATTCATTAAAAGTTAAAGAGGGGTTGTCTCTTATAAATGGATTACATCATAGTTTATCTATTCTTATCGCAAATTTTAAAAAAATTAAAGATTTATTTGATTCTGCCAAAATCATCTCTGCTCTATCTATAGAAGGTTTAAGAGGTAGTTACCAGCCGTTTTTAAAGTCAGTAGGACTGGCTCGCCCCACACTGGGCATATACAAAATTTTAGATTTTTTTGAAAAAGTTTTAAAGGATAGTGAAATAAACGAGTCACATAAGTTTTGCGGTAAGGTTCAGGACCCATATTCATTTAGATGTATACCGCAGGTTTTTGGCGCTGTTGAAGAAAATTTGCTTTATGTGGAAGAAATTATTAATGAAGAATTGTTAAGTTGCACAGATAATCCTATAGTGGATTATAAAAACAGACAAATCCTGTTTGCTGGTAATTTTCATGGACAGAGTATATCTTTTGCTGGCGATATATTGGCTAATTCTTTGTCAACCTTGTCAAATATGAGTGAGCGAAGAATAGAAAAATTACTTGATGATAAATATACTCGTCTTAGCCCATTTTTAACCAGAAAGCAAGGGCTGCAGAGCGGACTTATGATACTCCAGGTTGTTGCAACAGACCTGTGTGTTCATAATAAAATATTATCCACTCCTGTTTCTGTTAATACCATACCTACTTCGTTGGGTAAAGAGGACTTCATAAGTTTTTCTAATTTAAGTGTGTATAGGTTGGAAGAGATGCTGAACAATTTCGCTAAGATTTTAGCAATAGAGGCAATATGTGCAGTTGAAGCGTTGGAATTTCTTAAACCATTGAAACCTGCAAAACCGTTGCAAAAAGTATATAAGTGGATTAGAACGATTGTTCCGCCCGTAGAAGAGGATAGACCATTGCGCGAAGAAATTATACAATTAACAGATGGAATATTGAAGAGAAATATAATAAACAATTGTGATTTATAAATTAACTGTATCAGAGATTTTAAAAGGGTATAAATGTGGTGAATTTACACCGGTAGATGTGGTTAAGAGTTTCCTCAATAGAATAGAAATCGTTGATAAAAAGGTTAAAGCATTTATAAATTTAAATGATAATGCTTTAGAGGAAGCGGAAAAATTGGAAGCATTACAAAAAGCCGGCAAGATAAACGGTAAGTTATTTGGTATTCCTGTAGGGGTAAAGGATAATATATGCACGTTGGGGTTAAAAACTACTTGCGCTTCAAAGATGTTGCGGGATTTTATTCCTCCTTATGATGCTACAGTTGTAGCAAAATTAAAACAGGAGAATGCTATTATTATTGGGAAAACGAATATGGATGAGTTTGCAATGGGTTCTTCGACTGAAAACTCTGCTTTTTTCCCGACACACAACCCTAATGATTTAGATTATGTTCCTGGTGGTTCTTCAGGTGGTAGTGCATCTAGTGTATCTTGTGGATTAGTTTCTATAGCATTAGGTTCTGATACGGGTGGTTCTATAAGGCAGCCGGCATCGTTCTGCGGCGTTTTTGGTTTTAAACCTACTTATGGGTTGGTTTCAAGATTTGGGCTTGTTGCATTCGCATCTTCTTTAGACCAAATTGGTCCTTTTGCTCGGAATGTTCAGGACTTATCTATTCTTCTGGATACAATCTACGGATATGATAAAAAAGATTCAACTTCTTTGCACGTCGGTGAGCAAAATTTTACTGATTTTAAAGATGATAATGAAAAATATAGGATAGCTGTTTTTAAGAACGTAATGGATAATCCGAATGTAGATAAAGAAATAGCGGAGAATTTTAGGAATACGTTGGAATTTTTAGGGAAGCAGGGGCATAAAATAAGTTACATTAATTTCGAATATATTGACTATGGTATTCCATGTTATTATTTAATTGCTACGAGTGAGGCAAGTTCTAATCTTGGAAGATATACAGGCGTATTTTTTGGCGCAAGAGAGAATTCGCCTGATTATGAAGAATTGTTTACTAAGACCAGAAGCGCTTTTTTAGGTAATGAAGTAAAAAGAAGAATACTATTAGGCACATTTGCGCTTTCAAGTGGCTATTATGATGAATACTATATAAAGGCATTGAAGGTTAGACATCTGATTTTTAATGAATTTCAGGAGATTTTCAAAAACAACGATTTTGTGTTAATTCCAACAAGTCCTGTTTTTCCATTTAAGATTGGTGAAAAGATTAACGACCCTCTAAAATTGTATTTATGTGATATTTTTACAGTTGTGGCTAATTTGGCAAATCTACCAGCATTAAATGTGCCTTTTATAAGTAATGGCTATAAACAAGCAGGTTTTCAGATTATAGGGAATTTGTGTGAGGATAAAAAAGTTTTACAGTTTGCCTATACCATAGAAAAGAGTTTAAACTTACGTCAAGATGTGGTAGAAATAAATGGATAAAAGTAAATTTCATTTTTCAACGGAGATAAGAGTTAGGTTATCTGAAACAGATGCTATGGGAATAGTATTTCATGGCAATTATTTTATATATTTTGACGTTGGGAGGATAGACTATTTAAGAAATCTTGGGATAATGAAAGATGGAAAATCATTTGGCGGCTTTAATAATGTTATTGTGAGTGTCAAGGCGGATTTTAAAGTCCCTGCATATTTTAACGATGTCCTTGTGGTGTATACAAGAATTGCCGAAATAGGTAATACAAGTTTTAGATTTGAGTTTTTGGTTAATAATAGAAGATTGAATAAAGTAGTATGCGTTGGAGAAAGTGTTCACGTTGCACTTGACACAAAAAGATGGAAACCAATTCCTGTTCCGGAGCATTTTAGGAAATTAATTCGCTCTTTTGAAGGCAGTGCGTTAGTAGAAAAAAAGCCCGTCTAACTGAGAAACTATCACACTCCCAAATTCCTCTTTTGTAGTTTACCTTCCATCCTTCATTCTTCATTTA
>CAZWFP010000033.1:0-18841 GCA_964633175.1 uncultured Planctomycetaceae bacterium
AAACCTTGAGCTTTTGACCTTTGACTTTTTAAGGTATTCCCTCTTTGTGGTAATTTCTGAGCAAACGCTCTTATTTATGAGGTTGTGGGTGGAATATTTATTTAAAATATTTTCAATAAATTCTATGATAGAGCAACAGTTTGCTTGTGGCGAGCTATTATACCATTATCTTTGGTTAATGATATAAATTTTATATCAATCTGTTATTTCTGTACCAATTGTAAGTTTTCTCAACTGCGCAGTTTAACGAAGTATTGGCAACGAGATTCAAATCGTTCTTTATCTTTTCCGATGAACATATCCAATAATTCTGCTTTATTTCTTTAAATTTTATTCTGTTGATGGAGGTGTTCTTGTGCAGGAATGGAGAAAGGAGAGTCGCTATCCAGATTAGAAATGTTGGATGCAATCTTATATATTTTGCAGATGGATTAGCATATTTTGCAATAGTATTCAAAAATTCGCGTTGATTAGTCCATTTATTATAGGCAAAAAAATATACCTGCGCAAATGTTTGGGGTTTACACATCAGTTTAATTATTGCATCCACTAAATCTTCTGAATACACAAAACTAAAATGTTTATTACCAATATACACTTTAAAACCTTTTTTTATTACTTTAAACAGATTCAATGTATCGTAATCATATGGTCCAAATATAAATGGGGGACGCATTATCGTCCATCGCTTAGATTGTAGTTTCTTTTTTACCTCTTCTTCTGCAAGCAACTTACTCTCTCCATAACCTTTTATAGGATTAGGTAAAGAAAATTCATCGGCAGGTTTTGGCCCTAATTGGGGTCCTATGGCTGATATACTACTTATGTGTATAAAATGTCCTATCTCAATTTTGTTTTTTACAAAAAAATCTAAAAGTTTTCTCGTTCCATATGTATTAACAATATAGAAATCATCAATATTTACTGATTTTGTAAGTGCTGCACAATGAATAACACAATCTAACTGGTTGGGAATTTCATACTTCAAGCCTTCCATATTTTCCAATGAGGAATACAATGGATATATCTTATCGTTTTTTACTTGAATTTTATTTTTATTTCCTAAGGCAAAAATCTTATTATTTCTATCAATTAATTTTAACAGTATATTAGTTCCCAGGAAACCAGATGCCCCAGTTAATAATATTTTATTAACCAACCTCAGTTATATCTAACAAACTTTAAAAATAAAAAAGAATTTACAGTGAGTAATAGAGAAGAACAACTCATAAGAATGCTTGCTAAGACAGGGGTAATATGGATAGAATGAAATACACCAAATCCTAATGGAATAAAAACAACATTATATACAATAGCCCACAATATGTTTGACTTTATAGCCCAAACAGTAAGGCGTGATAGTTTTTTTAAACTTAATACATTCTCAAGATTATTATCCAAGAGTATAACGTCCGCGCTACTTTTTGCCAAATCCTGAGCTCTCCCTATTGATATTCCTATATCTGCTTCTTCCAATGATAAGGCATCGTTTATCCCATCGCCTATATAAATAGTTTTCCCTCCTTCTTTATATTTCCTTATTATTGCAAGCTTTTCGATAGCGGTTTTTTCTGCATAAAATGTTTCTATCCCAACCTCTCGAGCGCATTCCTCCACTTTGTTAAATTTATCGCCGCTTAATATAATCACATCTTCGAAGTGCTTTTTTAAATTGTTTATAGATTCTCTTACATTATCATAAATTTCTTCTTTCATCCCAAACATTGCTAATAGTTGCTCTTTCGTAAAGAAAAATATATCATAATTTTCTAAGGCAGTATGATTTATCCTTGCTTCATTAGCAAAGTTAAAATTTTCTTCCAATAATGAAAAACTCCCCAAATAATATTCTACGCCATTTTGTGTTGCCTTCAATCCTTTGCCAGGTATATTTTCACACTTTATCTCCTCTAAGAGCGTTATATTGTTAAACTTATGTTCTAAAAATTTCGTTATTGCAACTGATTTAGGGTGATTTGAAAACTTGGTAAGCGTATATAGCAAATTCATCAACTCTTGCGCATTTTCTGTAAATTCATAATTTTTTATTGTAATATTTTGCGTAGTTATAGTTCCTGTCTTATCAATAATCAGGTATTTTGCATCTTTAACTGTTTCAAGGATATTGGGGTTTGTTAATAACAATTTTTTTTTATACGACATCAAATACGCCATACCAAAAACAAGTGGTGTGGCAATCCCGAAAGCACAGGGGCAGGAAAGTAATGCTATGGCAGATGCCCTTTCTATTGCATACAACAATCCTCTATGATAATGATATACCATCGCTACTACTACCAAAACTAATTCAATTATTATGAAATACTTCAAAAACTTTTCCATTATAACTTGTGTGTCTGTCTTTTCAGATAACTTTTTTAGAATGTAAAATTGCATTATTCCTAATGTAGAACTCAAAAAATTACCCGAAACCTGTATTTGTAATGTTCCGTCTATATTTTGAGAACCACTGAAAACAGTGTCACCTTCTTTTTTTAAAACCGCTTCTACCTCCCCTGTTACTATTGCTTCGTTTACACAAGATGAACCTCTCACTATTACGCCATCAAAATAAATATTCTCTCCCGCTTTTACAACAATAACGTCATTTTTCTCAATATTTCCTATTTTCTTTTCTATGAAATTATCACCATTTCTAACAGTAACTTCTCTATCTAATATTGAAAAACTCCGCAAAAATCCCTTAAAAGATCTTAACCTGATAAGCTCACTTATACTCTTACCTACTTCTATGAAAAAGAGTATCATAGCATAAGAAGAAAGAAAGTGAATAGCATTATTGTAATCGCCTTTAAATAAACTTAAAAGAAACGATACAGCGGTTAAAGTAAGAGCGATACTTAAAAAAGTCCCCATACCTAATCTTTTTGTTATAACCTCATTTTTCATATATTCGAGATATTTAAAACTCAATATCGCTAACATAACCAAGGCAGGATATAGTATTTTATATTGCAAGATAGCCATAGGCCAACCATGTAAAAATATCCCTAATAAAAAAACAAAGCATAACCTCATAATTGTATTCATTAATAACTTATCAGGTCCTTGCATTATCTCATTTATGTTTATTCTCTTTATGCCATATCCTTTTAATTTTAGAGATTGTTCCAAAGCAGGATATATCTTGCCGGATGGAGCGTTATGTTCTAATATTAGTAGATTTAAAGGAAAATATACTTTAACACTTTCTGCAGATTTCTGCTGTAAAATTATTTCCTCTATAGTTTGGGCGCAAGAAATACAATGCATACCACTTATATGATAAAATTCGGTAGCCATTCTTTATCTAAAAATTATAAGTTCAAAAACTTGACAAAGTCATAACCGTAGTTATTGTCCTTCTTCTTCTACATCATTAAATGGTTTACATAAAACATTCCAAACGACCATGGCAATCTCATCTTCCTATCACAAGAAAAGCAATATAATGATGCTCATATAATATTCTGCTGATAATTTCTAACACATCCTGTATACCAGCAACGCCTCGAAATTATTGAATTTAAAAGAAATGGCTTTAAGATATGAAATGCATCAATGTAGTAAAATGTGAAGTTATGAAGAAATAAATAAGAGAAAGGAGGATAAAATGAAGAAATCCGGGAAAATGGGAAAGAAGAAAAAGAAAGAGGATAGCATAGGGAAAATAGGGAAAAAAGAATTTGAGCGAATAATAAAAAGATGCTTAATAAAATGGGTAACAGAACATCGTGATGAGTTAAGAGAAGAATTTCTCAAAAGAAAAAGAGAAAAGTAAGAATACTTAGTTCACCATGTAACTGGTCACTCTATGGGAAAGTTTGTTATCTAGGGGCAATTTTCCCTAATAATGCATAATACAATCAATATGTTTTACATCACTACTTACTAAAACATCGGAGAAACTGACCAGTTACAAGAAGAGAGGATAAATTTATACTTTTAAACTCATTAGAAATTCTGCGTTGTTCTTATATTTTTTTAATTTTTCCATAAGCGTTGGGACTGCTTCGAGAGGATCCACATCTGCCAATGCTTTTCTCATAAGCCATACTCTTTTTAATTCATCGGGATGCATCAACAATTCTTCTCTTCTTGTACCTGATCTAGTTATGTCGATTGCTGGAAAGATCCTTCTTTCGGCTAAAGGTCTAATAAGATGTATTTCCATATTGCCTGTTCCTTTAAATTCTTCGTAAATCACTTCATCCATTCTACTGCCTGTATCTACGAGGCAGGTAGCAATAATGGTTAAACTTCCCCCTTCTTCAATTTTTCTTGCTGAGCCGAAAAATTTCTTAGGACCACTCAATGCCGTTATGTCTATACCACCCGTCATAACTTTTCCGCTATGAGGCGCCTCTGCATTGTGAGCTCTACAAAATCTGGTTAGTGAATCTAATAATATTACCACATCTTTCCCAAATTCAACCATTCTTTTTGAACGTTCTATTACTGTATCAGCTACCTCTATATGCTTTCTGGGGAGTTCGTCAAAGGTAGATGCAATTATTTCCGCTTTTGTATTTCTTCTAAAGTCCGTAACTTCTTCGGGTCTTTCTGCAATGAGAAGTATAACTATATATACTTCAGGATTGTTTTTGGTTATGCTATTAGCTACTTTTTGTAACAGTATGGTTTTACCAGCCCTTGCGGGAGAAATTATCAATCCTCTTTGCCCTTTCCCGATAGGAATTAGTAAATCCAGAATTCTTCCTGACATTTCATCCTTTTCTGTTTCCAATATAAATCTTTCATATGGATGAAGAGGGGTTAATTCTTCAAAATATTTCGTGCCTTTGACCTTTTCTGGAGCAATGCCGTTTACTTCAATAACTCTATCTAATGCCAAATATTTTTCACCTTCCTTAGGTAATCTTATAGTTCCATATACTTCGTGTCCTTTTCTTAATCCTGTTCTCCTTATGATAAAAGGGGCAACATAAATGTCTTCTTGGGTGGCACTATAGTTATATGCAGCAGAACGCAGGAATCCATAACCTTCCGACAATATTTCAAGAACACCTCTGGCGAAAAATGTCTGTCCATTTTTCTCCGATAACGTCTTTAGGATTTTTATAATCAATTCGTTTTTCCTGTAGATATTATTGTCTTCTACACCGATTTCACTGGCAATAGATTGTAATTCTACTATGCTTTTCCCATGAAAATCGTTTACAACAATTTCTTTTTCAGTTATATCTATAGTACCACTACTTTCTGACTTTTTTTTCATTCTGTTCCTCCTCTATTTTTTTAAATAGTTTTTTACATTCCGCTTTCAAACACTTTAAGGTATAAGTGTTATGTATTATATAATCAGATAATTTTAATTTTTTGTTTAAAGGTATCTGTGATTTTTTCCTGGCTTTGTAATCAGCAACACCCATATTTCTTTTTTTTAATCTTTCTAGCACTTGTGAACGTCTGCTACGCACGAATACTATTTTATCACATAGGAAATTTAATCCACTTTCAAAAAGAAGTGGTATGTCTAAAACTATTATCCTATTATTGTTTTTTTTCAAAAAATCAAACATTTTTTTCCTGACGAGAGGATGGATAATATTTTCTACCTTCTTCTTTAATTTATTGTCTGTAAACATTATCTTCGCTAATTTTTTTCTATCTATTTTTATATCTTTTATGTTATTTTTATTAGAATATTTAAAAATCTGTTTACCGAATAACTTATATAGTTTTCTTTTTACGTTATCTTTTTCTAAAAAACTTTTTGCAATCCTGTCCGCATCAAATGTAACGGCTCCTAATTTTTTAAACTCATTAGAAACCGTGCTTTTTCCACTACAGATATCCCCGGCTATTCCTATTATCAAAGTAGTTATTATTTAGCGCTATCCGTTATGAGTATCTCAAAATTAACGCCACAATTTTTTCGCTGTCGGTTTTTGAGTTTTTATCATGCATTAGTAAGTATTTCGTATCCTGGTAGCGTTTCTTTTGCTATGAATTCCAGTGCTGCTGTGCCGCTTGTGGATATATAGGTAAAGGAATTTAAGTATTTTAATTTTTTTGCCATTGAATAAGTATCACCACCACATCCGACTTTGAATCCTTCATTTCTTAAAACTGTTTCAAGTAGTATTTTACAAGAGTTAGCGTATCTATTTTTTTCATAGACACCAAATGGTCCTGCCCAAAGAAGCGTTTTGGCGTTTTTTATGGCTACCATAATTTGTTCAGTAGATTTCGGTCCTAAATCAACACCTATGTGTCCTTCCGGAATGGAATTTTCAGAAATTTTTATTATACCATCTTCTTCTATGGATTTAACATATATAAAGTCCTTAGGTAAAACAATTTCTTTCCCTATAACTTTACTTTGTTCGTATATTTCTTTTGCTTTTTGTAGGAAGTTAGGTTCTACATAAGAATTTCCTACTTCAATGCCGTTTGCTTTCATTATTGTGAATGGCAGAGCCCCGCCTAAAAATACCCTATCGCACTTTTCCATAAGTCTTGTTAGGACTCCTATTTTGTCTGAAATTTTAGCACCTCCTATTAAGGCGTAAAATGGTGGAGTATATTCCTTAGAAATTTTAGTTAAACTTTCTATTTCTTTTTTAAAGTTATATCCAAAGCAAGAGAGAATAAACTTTGGAATTCCGACAATGCTCGCATGTTGTCTGTGGGAAGCACTAAACGCCTCATTTACAAAAACTTCGGCTAACGATGCCAAATTTTTTGCGAAAGTTTCATCGTTTTCCTCTTCTTCCTTGAAAAATCTTAGATTCTCTAAAATATGAACCTCAGCAACCTTGGCTTTTTTCAACACCTTTTCTACATTGCTGCTAAAAACCTCATCTATTTTTTTTACAACTATATTATCGTCTTTTAGGAACGTTCGTAATCTATTTGCCACTCTGTCCAGTTTGAACTTTTCCTCCTGCGCCGTCGGCCTTCCTAAGTGTGTTATCAATATTGGCTTACCTTCTTTTTGAATAATGTATTTTATAGTTTTTAGTGATTCAATTATTCTGGAATCATCTAAAATATTGCCCTCAGTATCTATGGGAACGTTATAATCTACCCGCACTAAAACCCTTTTATTTTTTAAATCAACCTCTTCTATAAAAAGTTTCCTCGCCATTTTTTACTCCTAAATCCTTTACTTTTTGTAGTTTTTCAATTAGAAGGTTATCCAACCTCTTGATTTTTTTCGTTCTACTGCTTATAGGATATAAATTGCTATATCCTGTAGCAACTAAATCTACATTCTGATTAAATATTTTATAATCAAACTTTATATTTATTTTTGACAGATTACTAAGATATGTTTCTATTGTAAGGATGTCATCATACTGTGCGCTTCTGAATATTTTTACATAGGCATCACCTACTATTAAGAATGTTCCTTCCTTTTCCATCTCTTTATATACAATGCCACAGTTTCTCAAAAATTCCGTTCTCGCTATTTCAAAAAACGCTAAATAATTACTGTGATATACAACTCCCATCTGATCCGTTTCTCTATATCCTACTCTTATTGTAATTTTATTGGATGGCCTGTCACGTGTAGCGTATAAGTCCTTTATGTATTCTTCGTATAAAATTTGAGATACCTCTTCTAAAAATATCTTGTCTGCGTAGGAAAAGGCATTCAAGGTATAACTATCTATATCTATTTCACCAATCATGTTATTCTTGTGCCCTATGGGAACCACTATTTCTGACTTGGTTTTCAATGAACAAGAAAGATATTCGGGCGATTCCCTAACGTCTGGAACTATAACCGTCTGCCCCATTCTTGCTGCCTTACCACAAATACCTTTACTAATAGGAATGATTTTGTGATCAGTATCAAAATCACCACAATAAGTTAATAGTTTTAAGTTGTTTTGTTCCACCATATAAATCCCCACCCAATTGTAATTGGGAAAAGCATTGTGTAACTTTTCTACCACAATCTTACACTTATCAATGAACCTTTCCTTTTTTATTAGCTTATCTTTTATTAATTCCAATATTTTCACACTATCAAAACTTTACAGAATTCATTTCATTAATAATACTTTGGACTATTTTTACATATTCGTTATATGTGTAGGGACATTCTTTTTCTATTGCAAATAAATTGCCACTGTCTGCAAGTTTTATTATATTATTATCTATAGGTATTTTGCTTAAAAAAGGCACGTTTAAGGTTTTAGACATATCTTCAACCACTCCGGCCCCAAATAGGTATTGTCGTTCATTACAATTATTGCAAATAAAGTAACTCATATTTTCTATGATACCCAAAATTTTGACCTGGAGTTTATTAAACATAAAAATTGATTTTTTAGCTACATCGGCTGATGCTCGTTGAGGCGTAGAAACTATTATTACTCCTGCTACATCTGTAAGTTGAGCCAGCGATAAAGGAGCATCCCCTGTGCCCGGTGGTAAATCTATAAGTAAAAAATCCAGCATTCCCCAGTCCGCATCAAAAAGAAACTGTTCAAGCGCTTTGTAAATCATAGGTCCTCGCCATATTACCGCTTCCGTATCAGGAACTAACAATCCTATGGATATGACTTTTATATTATTCTTAACAGGAATTGCAATTCTATTGTTTTCACTTATAGTAGGCACGTCTTGAATACCTAAAATTAAAGGAATACTCGGTCCATATACGTCTGCATCAATTATTCCAACTTTGTAGTTTAGTTTTGACATAGCAATAGCCATTATTGCTGTAACAGAACTTTTACCAACACCTCCTTTGCCACTCGCTATCGCTATAATATGTTTTGCACTTACCTTCCTTCTTGTTGGCGCTCCGATCGTCCGTTGTTGCTGTAATTCCTTTTTGATTTCAACCTTTCTTATCCTTCCGGTGCTGTTTAACCGTTCCACTACACTTTTCTCTATTTCACTTTGAATCTCGGCAGATTGAGTGGTATATCTCATAATTATAGTTACTATGTCATTATTAACAATAATATTGCCTATCAATCCAAATGATACAATATCTCTTGAAAATCCAGGATATTTTATCTTTTTTAGTTCACTCAAAATCTCTGTTCTATTCATTTAATCTTTTACCTTTTGAGTTTTTGTTGAACTACTAAACTTCGTCACTATCTAATACCTCAATTATAACATAAAACAAAATTTAAAATATCTTATAATTTTTCTGATGGCATCACAACTTTTATTTTGCAGTGGTTCTTGTTACATCAAATACTTTATATGTTAGTAGCAATATTAGGAGACATTCATTCTAATCTTCCTGCGCTTGAGGAAGTATTGAAAGCGGTAAAACAAGAGAAGGTAGATAAAATTTTGTGCACAGGGGACATTGTTGGATATGGTCCATACCCAGCAGAATGTATTGAACTGGTACAGGATAATAATATAATTGTTGTGGCAGGTAACCACGATTATGCTGTTTGTGGTCTTATAGATGATACCTTCTTTACTGATGATGCAAAAGAAGTATTGGAATTTACAAGAAGTGAATTAACTGATTCGGAAAATTCCTTTTTACAAAATTTGGTTCTTATGAAGAAGGAAGAAAGCGTAAATATAGTGCATTCCTCATTCTTACACCCTGAATTATTTGAATATGTTTTCGAGCATCTTGATTTAGTTGAAAATTTCCTAAATCTTGATACACAGATAGGTTTCTTTGGGCATACGCATTTCTTTAAAATCTATGTGAAAAACAGTGGGGATACTGATGACTATGTTGAAATGAAGCAAAATCCATTTTTATATAGTGATGAAAGAATTTTAGTAAATTCTGGAAGTGTGGGGCAACCGCGCGATGGTAATACAGATACTGGTTATATTTTGTTGGATACTGCCAAAAAAATAATTACAATAAAAAGAATTCCGTATAATTACAACAAAACGATTCAGGAAATGAAACATAAGAATCTTCCAGAAAGATTAGTTGAACGTCTCCTCTTGGGTATTTAATAAAAAGCCAAAGGCGAACTATTGCCTGCGGAAGATTTACTTTGACAATTCCTTTAACAATGTTATAATAAAGGTATGTGAAAAAAGAATTTTTAAGGAGGGCTAGAATGGATGCGAAGGGGCAGGAGTTATGGGTAGTTGTAGTAGTTGTTCTTTGTGTATTAGTGTGGGGGCACGGGAATATTAATATAATTGCTCAGGAAGATACCACCGTGGAAAACGATAAAGTTGAGAAGAATAAAGATACGGGTGGGGATGATAATATTACGGAAGATGATGTAGTAAACGATTTTGGATTGGTTGAGCAGGAAAGCAAAGAAGAAAAGGGGATATCTCTCAAGGAAAAGATAGAAAAGATAAAAGAAGAGTATAAACAGAGGTATGACAAGGATAGATTTAATGAGGTGGACACGAATGGTGATGGGTACTTAGATGCAGAGGAATTAAAGTCAGCAAGTAAAGATGACCCATTCAAAAAATATTTTAACGAAAAAAGGTATAAACATGCTGATAAAGATGGTGATGGCAGAATATCTTTTGAGGAAGCAAAGGAGCAGAGGAAGTGGGAACTACAAGAATTCCCGCATAAATTTGACGAATATCTTGCTAAACATCCCAAATTACAAGGCATACTTAAAGATGAGCCGAAACTTGGCGCATACATATTTCTTAAGCCAGAAGTGGCAGAAAAACTTGTTGATAGAGATGATGTTGTGGAGTTACTCAAAAATCATCCTAAGGCAGAGAAATATTTGCTAAGACATCCTGCTGTGTTGGAAAAACTATCAGAAAATCCTAAGACGGCAGAGATTCTTACCACTCATCCAGATGCTGCCAGGTTTTTCGCCAAACATCCGGAAGCGGCCTATAAAGTTTTAGAAAATAGTAAGGTAAGGGAAGCATTAAAAAACAATCCTGAGGTTATGGAAAAACTAAAAGTGGCTCACGATAAATGGCAGAATGCTAGTCCAAAAGAAAGGGAACGTATGAAAGAAAAGGTTCGTGCGGTAAGAAAAGGTCTAGGCGAAATTCGTGAGGGCAGGAAAGATATACGTGAGGGCAAACGCGATATTAGAGAAGGTAAACGCGATATACGTGAAGGATGGAGTGAGGTAAAAGAGGGAAGACAGGATATTAAGGAAGGTAGGAAATTGATTAGAGAAGGAAATGTTGAAGAGGGTATGTCAGCGATAAAAGAAGGTAAGCGAGAGATTCGCGAAGGGGAAAAAGATATTAGAGAGGGAAGACGTGATATCAGAGAAGGCAGAAGGGATATCCGGGAAGGTAGGCAAGAAAAAAGAGAAGGTAGGAAAAAAATTATAAGAGAAATCGCACCCAAAAGTAGGGGTGGAGGAGGCAGAAGAAGGTAATATACATCAAACCTTTTAATTACTCACCATCTTTGGGCGGGAAGGAAGTATTTTGTAGGTGCTTCTTATTACGATTTATAGAAAATAAGGGGGACAATCTTATTAAGCGGCAGGTTCCCTATCTGACAAAGGAGGGAAAGGCGTTTTTTTATCTTGTCTTATATATTTTTCATAGATAGGGTAGCAGATGAATCCCCATGAAATTAGCCACAAACTTATTAGGGGTTTGGTTAATATTAATAAAAGTAATATCATTATTTCAACCAATCTTTTTTTGGATTTTCTACCTGAAAGGGATATATTAAATATGTGAACATATCGTATATTCGTTACCATAAGTATCGCACTTGAACAGATTAATAGAGGTAACAAATATTTATATACGGTTATGAGATAAACTATAAATGGGTGTTCTGGTTTTCCGTATGACAATTTGGAATAAAATAGTATATTAAACGTTACGAAAAGCGCTGCGCCTGGTGAGGGAAGACCCTTGAAGTATAGATGACTTTCTTCTGAGGTATCCGTTTCTACATTGAATCGTGCTAATCTTATTATTGCGCAGCAGATATATAATATAGCAATGGCATTTTGAATGTTAGGTGGCAAACTATAACTTTCTTCCAAAGTCATCCAACATATTATAGCCGGTGCAAGACCAAACGATATTACATCTGAAAGGGAGTCGAGTTGAATACCAAATTGAGAGGATGATTTAGTAAGTCGCGATATCCTGCCGTCAAGGGCGTCTAATATCATAGCAAACGCTACATAATATGCAGAGCGTTCAAATTCTAAACTCAAAGCACTAAAAATTGCAAACGTGCCGCATATTGCATTACCCAAAGTTAACATCGCTGGTAATATAAATACTTTGTCTTTGTATTTACCTGGGATTCTTTCTATAAGTTTTGGTTTCATTTAATAATTACTAAAATACTTTTTCCTGCCTCCACCCTTTCATTTATTGCAACTACTATTTTATGACAATTTTCTTTTGGAATATATATTTCTGTTTTTGAACCAATAAGAATCATTCCGAATTTTTCACCCTGTTTAACATTTCTTCCAATTTGTAATTTATTCTTTATTCTCCTTGCAAATATACCTGCTATTTGTTTTATTAATATATCCATTTTTCCATTTTTTATATGAGTTATCATATTTTCATTGAGTTGTTTTGCCTGTTGTGTATACGCAGGCAGTTTTTTGCCAGGCGTATAAATCAAACCTTCTACGGTTCCATCGATAGGTATTCTGTTTATATGGCAGCTGAAGGGTGACATAAATATACCTATTTTAATCATTTCCTTGTTCGTAATTTTATCTTCAAAGACGTTTTCAATTTCTGTCACCTTACCATCAGCGGGTGATAGAATATGTTTTTCTGACCTGATAATAGTTTTTGGAGGGTTTCTAAAAAATTGCAGCCAGAATATTAAAAAAAACAGCAGTAATGTTATAAAAACAACTTTTGCATATATATTTTTTATAGCGGCAATAGGTAGTCCGAATAATATCAATATTATCACAAGTCCAATAATGATTTCTTTTGCTGCGAACTCAAAAGCCAAACTCATAATGACTGTAAATAGGATAAAGGCAAAAGGTATGATAGTTTAATTTTATTAGTTTTTTGCATAAGGTAGGAGTGAGCCGCCATCTATTACAAATACCGAGCCAGTAATCCAGTTGGCAAGATCGGTAGATAAGAAAGTTACAAGGTTAGCAACATCCTGCGGTTCTCCAATTCTTTTTAGAGGTATATAATTTTTTATGTTTTCTTCTAAAGTTGCAGATAAATTCAACATATCAGTTCTCACGGCGCCTGGACAAATAGTATTGACTAAAATTTTAAACGGAGCGAGTTCCAGAGCCAATGATTGACCAAAGTTTATGAGCGCTGCCTTGGATGCGCAATAGTCAGGTGCGAAACTAGCAGGTCTTATACCAATATTCGAACTAATCAGAATAATTTTAGAATATTCATTCTTCTTTAGGTAAGGTAGAGATGCCTGAATCAAATCCACATTTGCAAAAAGATTAATTCGAAATGTTCTCTGCCAGTTTTCAGAGTCAATCTGCCAGAATTTCTTGCCTCTGTTATCCATAATACCGGCATTGCATATAAGAATGTCTATTTTAGAAAATTTAGTTGCAACTTTTAATACCATATCAAAAATTTCGTGTCCTATGTTAAGGTCAACCTGAAACATTTCTACATCTGGGGTATATTTTAAACATTCCTTTTGTGTTTGGCGTAACTTTTCTATGTTCCTTCCAGCAAGTGCAAGCTTTGCTTTTGCCTTAGCAAGTTCAACAGATATTGCGTTGCCTATACCTCCTGAAGCACCGGTAATCAGCGCAACTTTATTATCCAATGAAATGTTCATATTGATAACATCTCCACCATTGACTATCGGGAGGAATTTTATTTAAAATTTTATAATATTCTAACCTATGCATTATGAATATTAATATTAGAGAATCCACACTTTTGAAAAGTTTGGACAAAGAATTACGAGATTTTGAATTGAAATGCAGAAATACTATACAAAATAATATGAAGATCTGGCAATTAGAATCTGTTCCGGAAGTATTTGAAATTGGTAAAGGTATAAGACCTGCTTTACATTTCTTCTTTAGCAAGGCATTAAAAAAAATTACAGAGGTGAACTTTGTATATGCGATGTTAGCAGAAATGTTGCATTTTGCTACTTTAGCACATGATGATGTTTTAGATGAAGCACTTATTAGGAGATTAAATGGCACTTTAAAAGCAACTTACGGTAATTTCAAAGCTATACTTATAGGGGACCTTATTCTTGCGGTATGTTACAGAATTGCGTCTAAATTAGGTAACCCCCAATTTCTACGACTTCTCGCTGATACTTCCTATAAAGTTTGTCAAGGTGAAATAATGCAACATAACGAAAAATTTAATTTCTATTTAACTGAAAATCAGTATCTGGATATTATCTATCACAAAACAGCAGTGCTTTTTGGATTTTCCTGTTGTTTAGCCGACTTTAATAATAAGTTAGAACCTGTTCTATATCGCATTGGGACTAAGATAGGTTTATTATATCAGATTATAGACGACTTTTTAGATATATATAGTTCTCACAAAATTATAGGTAAGTCCACAGGAAAGGATTTGAGCAAAGGAATTATAACACTGCCTGTTGTTATATTGTTTAAAATCGCAGATCAACAAGACATTCGTGTTGTAAAAAAGATGTTATTAAGTGGCAATGGTGATACTTTACTTCATATAAAAAAACTTTTTACTAAATATAGAATAAGAGATAGAATATGCGATTATGTAGACATCATATATAAAGAGATTATGAGAGAATCCAACAAAATTCTATTGAGAAATGATATTGACATATTGTCCGGATTTTTAAATACATTGATACGATATATATAAATAGGATGTTAGAAGTAAAAGGTGAAAAGTTTTAAATAGATGTCTGGGATGAAGGTAATTAAGGTAAAGGTGGATAGTATAAAGATTGGGAGCAAACTATCTTGTGATGTTATTGGCAAAAATAATAACATTTTGGTTAAGAAAGATACGGTCATAGATAAGGAGATTTTAGATCTTCTTACACTTCACGGCGTAAACGAAACATATATATATGACGATTCTTCTAATGTTGAGCCACAGGATATAAAAAGCATAGTTGATGAAATTTTTAGCAAAGTCAAGAGCGATGAGTTTATGAAGAAACTGTATGAAGCGGTGGTGGAATTTAGGACTAAAAATAAATTATGACCAACATTTTTGACAAAATAGATACTCTACCAACGCTACCGGTTGTAGTTAATAGGTTAAATAGTGTAATATACAAGCCCCAGACAAATGCTAAGGAGGTGTCAAAAATTTTATCTATTGACCCAGCACTTTCAAGCAAAATATTAAGAATAGTAAATTCAGCATTTTATGGATTACCAAACAGAATAACGTCTATTACGCATGCTATTATAATGCTTGGTTTTAATACTGTAAAAAACATTGCTATAAGTTCATCGGTATTGGATATTTTTAAAAAAGAGGCGGAAGATGTTGACTTATTAAAAGATATATGGAAACACTCCATTGGAGTTGCCTCTGCGTCTAAAGTAATTGCAAGAAATTTAGGTCAGGTTGTTCTCGAAGAATTTTTCATGGCAGGACTCTTACACGACATAGGCTATATTGCTCTATTTGCATATCAATATGATAAATTCATTGAATTTATAGATAAGAGTAAATCGTTCAACGATTCACCCATAGTTTTGGAAAAAACCATATTTGGCTATGACCATCAAGAAATAGGTGGCTACCTATTTCAGAAATGGAATATGCCAAAACTGCTTGAAGAAACAGTATCATTTCATCATGCGCCACTTTTAGCGAGAGAACATAACTTTCCCGTTGATATTGTTTGTGTAGCAGATAATATAGCAAGGGCGCTTTCTTTGGGCAATGCAGGTAATATTTATGTTTACTCAATACCCCAAGAGATAATTGATACTTTGAATCTCAATAATATCAACTGGGAAATGGCATTTAATGATATAATTAGAGAATACAATGCTTCTCTTGTCTTTATGGATCTATTATAGACAGTTACTGCTAATAAGTTATCAATTTTTAGACCCTATGTATCTATTTTATTATCTTTCCAATAACTGATTGCTAATGCTTTACTACTTTTCTTATTGCCTTAATATATGTTACCGATAGAGCATATAGGATTTATAATTAATGTTATCAATACCGATGATTATAAACAGTTTGTAGAGAAGGTAAAAAACACTTTATCCATAGTTCTTAAATCTCCTGTAGAGTTTAAAGAGAGAGAGCAACTTCCTTCTACCATAAATATAGAAGGAAGCGCCAGTGGTATATCTATAACTCCTCTAAAGAATGATAGGGTACAATTACTACTCCCACTTTCAACTAATAATGTTGTAAAAGGTGTTTTTATATCTACCTTTGATGAAAGTATTTTAACGAATACAATTTATGAGTTTCTACAATTTTTATCTGAACTTATGAAAGTACAACTTACTAAGATAGAACTTAATAGAGTCATTTTAGAACAGCGTAAAAGTTTAGATACGATACTTGAATCATTAAACATTGGCATACTTGTTGTGGATAATAATCTGGTTACGCAAAAGTATAACCAGAATTTTTTGATTATGTTGGATATAGAAGATGAAGTGTATAATGTATCTATCCAAAATTATTTAGAAAAAGCAACTCTTCCTCATTTTTTAGAACTTAAGGATGAATTGGATAGTAAAAACTTTGCGTTTGAAAGAGTTTTTGACTTTACTTTTAGTAGCGGGCGTGCTGTTAAGTATGCATTGTCTATTAGCACGTTTACTTACGAAGCGGTAAAAAACTACATTTATGTCCTAAGAGATTTGACTTATACAAAAGAGATTGAGAGATTGAAATCGCTGGATACCCAGAAAAATGTGTTTTTGGCCCATATAAGCCATGACTTAAAAACACCACTAACTGCTATAATGGGGTATCTGGAACTTCTTGTGGACCAGGAATCAGATGCCCAGAAAAAAATGTTCTTGCAAAATATATATAATGAATCTGAAAATATGTTACAACTTATACAGAATCTTCTAACTATTACGAAAATTGAGTTAGGAAGCATTAAACTTAATATTACACAATTTGATTTAATAGAAGTAATTAACAAGGTTATTGATTTATTTAAAACATCAAGAATTCACACTTTTAAACTCGTATCATCTGTTCAAGAAGTTAAGATTTGGGGGGATAAGGAAAAAATAAGAGAGATTTTTTTAAACTTAATAAGTAATGCTGTAAAATATTCTCCAAAAGGTGGAAATATAACCGTAGAAATAAGTGTGGATTATCGTACCCAATACATCAATGTAGCGGTTAGTGATGAAGGTGTCGGTATTCCGGGGGAGTTAATCCCTTATATATTTGAAAAATTTTATAGAGTGGAAAATCCTCTGACCGCGACAGTGCAAGGAACGGGGTTAGGTTTGTATATAGTAAAAAATCTTGTAGAACTGCATCAAGGTAAAATAACCGTTAAAAGTCAAAAAGAACACGGAACCACTTTTTATGTAAGTTTACCAATAAAAAAGATAGCAATAACGCCTAAACCATTGTAAGCAAGATTGGCAAAGTCAAAAAACTACTTTGTAGGTTTTCTTTGTTCTAAAAGATTATTTATACTTTCTACTAATTCCTTGATTCTAAACGGTTTGGGGAAATATAAGTCTGCTCCCAGTTTTTTCGTAAAGTAATCTTCATTCACTTCAACATCTGTTGCGATGGCAGATAGAAACACAAAAATAGTATTCTTAAAGTCAGGAAGTTTTTTCAACTCTTCTAATATATCAACTCCGGTTATACCTGGCAGCATTATGTCTAAAATTACAACGTCTGGTTTATGTGACTTTGCTACCTCTATTGCCTTATCTCCATCAAAGCAGGTGAAAACCTGATAATTTTGTTGTTTGAATGCAAACTGAAGTATGTAATTTGTATGTGGGTTATCTTCTACTATTAAAATGACGTGGGGTGGGTTAGTATCAGGCATTTCTTAGCGTTTTTAAAAATAATTTTGATGGTTTGAAGGTTACAGTTTTGCGGTCTTTAACCACAATAACTGCCTTACTTTTTGGGTTTAGGTAGGTGCGCCCTTTTCTAATTTTTACCCTAAATACCCCAAACCCCCTTATTTCAATTCTACCATCTTTTAAAAGTTTATTTTTCATCTCCTTAAATACAGTGTTTATAATTTTAAAAATTCTCCAACTTGGCTGCTTAAGTTTTTCAGATAGCACTTTTGCAAGTTCTACTCTATTCGCCCATTTGATTTCTTGTTCCATCTGCTTCTGTCTCCTCTATTGTATTTATAAAACTATCATAAATATATTTATCATATAAAACAATAAGAATCTTTTGTAAAAAGGTTCGTTCCTTTGAGAAGTATTTTTTTAACTCTTCATAGAAGATAGCTGCGACTTTTGATATAGGAAGAGCCCCAATACCTGCTCCCAGCGCCGGCACCGCTATACTCTGCAATTTTAGTTTATCTGCTTCCTCTAAAGCATTGTGTAATGCTTTTTTTACACTATTTTGGGTTGCCCATGTTCCTAAAGATAAGGTCGCTGCGTGTAGAATGAATCTCGCTTTTAAATTACCACCACTTGTTACTCCCACTTCTCCTAATCCCAAATGACCAAGTTTATCACATTCCTCTTGTATTTTACTACCTCCCGCCTTAAGTATAGCCCCCGAAACACCTCCACCTAATATCAATTCAGTGTTTGCTGGATTTACTATAGCATCTACCTCTAAAGTAGTAATATCTCCTACTATCACTTCTACCTTCCCATCAAATAATACTTTTTTATCCATTAAAAAAGATTTATTGAACATATTATACTAATTTCTTCAACAAAAAAATAAATTTTTGATATTCATTAGAAATTACCACAAAGAGGGAATACCTTAAAAAGTCAAAGGTCAAAAGTTCAAG